>DATMWM010000021.1:0-3161 GCA_035562535.1 Rhodocyclaceae bacterium
TATCTGGGCCGAATCCAGCCCCGGCCAGGGGGCCAGGTTCTTCTTCACGCTGCAGACCCTGGCGCAACCGCCCGGCGCGCCGGCCGAGACCGAGCCGGAAGCGATCATGCCGGTCCAGGCCGAACTGCCGCTGGGCAACCCCGACGACGCCTGAGAGCTTCTCCCCTGACCCGGCGCCTAGGCCGCGCCGCGCGTCTTCAGCACGTCCTGCCGCTCCCACATGCGCTGGCGGTGCCGCGCCAGATGCAGCGGCGTCCAGGCGTGCGGAACGCGGTACACGAAGTGGTAGCGCGCCACGTGGTAGCTGGGATCGAAGCCGTAGAAATTGAGCTTCATGCGCGCGAGTTCTTCCTCGCGGTAGGCCGCCAGCGGCTTCGCCGCCTCGTCCTGTCCGCGCCGGGCGCGGCGCTGCGCGAGCCAGGCATCGAGGCCCGGATCGGCGGCCCAGGCCGCCGCCCGTCTCGACGCCTCTTCGACGAAGGATCCCGGATCCCGGCCGAAGCATTCGTCGATCAGGCCCAGAGCGACTGCCTCCGGCGCGCCGATCGGCAGCCGGTTCGTGGTGATCGCCGCGGCCCGCTCCGCCCCGACCCGGCCGGGCAGCAGGTAGGTCCAGTACTCCGAGCCGTAGAGGTTGCCCATGCCCTTGTAATGCGGGTTGAGCACCGCGCCGGCGCGCGCCCAGACCTGGTCGCAGGTCAGCGCCAGGAAGACGCCGCCGGCGCCGGCATTGCCCTGCATCGCGGCCACCGTCGGTTTCGGCGATTGCAGGATCGCCAGGCAGAGGTCGTCCATGGCCTGGATGTTCGCCCAGGACTCGTCGGCGGGGCTGGCCGCCGCCTCGATGACGTTCAGGTGGATGCCGTTCGACCAGAAGTCCGCCCCGCCCATCAGCACCAGGACGCGAACGTCGCGCAGCGACGCCGCGACGAAGGCGTCGCGCAGGCGCAGGCAGTCGCAGGTGGACATCGCGCCGTTGTAGAACGGGAAGTGGAGAAAGCCCACGCCTTCCCGTTCCTCGTAGTAGATGTCCTGCCGCGTTCCGTCCTCGCGCTGCGGCAGCACCGGCAGGGCCAGGTCGGGCAGCGACGCGGCAAGCTCGGGCAGCACCATCGCCGCGGGCAGCTTGAAGCCTGGCTCCCCGCTCTCGCGCTTCAGGTGGCCGATCCACACGGCACCGTCGACAGTCGCCCGGCAAAGCGCGCCGCCGCGACGCGCCAGCAGTTCCCCGGGACGTCCGCGCAACCCGCGCTCGTCGCAGGCGTCGTAGAGCCGGACCGGCACGCCCCCGATCTCGTCGGCCACCCCGGGCACCGAGTCGGCGGCGCGGATCCTGCGTAGCACGGCAGAAGTATCCTCGCGCGCCCAGTCGATGCGGCGGTCGGTCTGGTGCATCGGTGGCCGCTCGCGCCCGCGCACGCCCGCCCGGCCGTAATCCAGCGGCCACGGCCGGAAACCGCCGCCGGCGAACTTCCCGACCGCATCGAGCACCGCCTCGACCGCCGCCTCGGTCACCTCGTTGCGGTACAGGCTGCTCTTGCGCGCCGGGCGCATCGGGAACGTGCGGGTGGCCCAGATGTCGCCGCCGTCCATCACCGCGTTGGCCTGGAGCACGGTCACGCCCCATTCGGTCTCGCCGTCCGCGATCGCCCAGTCGAGCGCCGAGGGCCCGCGGTCGCCCTCGATGCCCGGATGAACCACCAGGCAGACATGCCGCGACCACACCGGCTCGGGAATCGCGCGCTTGAGGAAGGGCGCGATCACCAGGTCGGGCGCGAACAGCTCGCAGGCCTCGATCGCCACCTTGTCGGCGATGTCGAACTCGATCGACACCTCGTGGCCGAGCCGCGTCAGCTCCACGTAGAGCCGCTGCGCGAGGCTGTTGAAGCTGTGGGTCAGGAAGAGAAGGCGCATGGCGGGTGAGGAGTGAGGGGTCAGGAGTGAGGAGTCAAGAGTCAGGAACGCGCCGTCCCACCCCTCACTCCTGACTCCTCACCCCTAACAGATTCTGGGCAACTGCTCCCCGGTCAGCCAGTCGACGATGCGCCGGCCGCCGAAGGCGGTCTGCATCTGCACGAAGTGGTGCGGGTCCTCCTCGACCGAGCCGATGACGACCGCATCGCGGCCGAGCGGATGGGCGCGCATCGCCGCCAGCACCTGCTCCGTCGCCTCGGGCGCGCATATGCACACCAGCTTGCCCTCGTTGGCGACGTAGAGCGGATCAAGGCCGAGGAACTCGCAGGCCGCGGCGACCTGCTCGCGCACCGGCAGCGCCTCCTCGTCGATCACCATGCCCACGCCGGACTGGCGGGCGATCTCGTTCAGCGTGGTGGCCAGGCCGCCGCGGGTGGGATCGCGCAGCACGTGCACGTCCGGCTCGGCCGCCAGGATCGCCTCCACCAGTCCGTGCAGCGCCGCCGTGTCCGACTCGATCACCGTGTCGAAGCCCAGGCTCTCGCGCAGCGACATGATCGCCACGCCGTGGTCGCCCAGCGTTCCGCTCACCAGTATGCTATCGCCGACGCGCGCACGGTCGCCCGAAACGCGCACGCCGTCGGCCACCACGCCCACGCCGGTGGTGGTGATGAACACGCCGTCGCCCTTGCCCTGCTCGACCACCTTGGTGTCGCCGGTGACCACCGGCACGCCGGCCTCGCGCGCCGCCCTGCCCATCGAATCGACGATCCGCTTCAGGTCCGCCAGCGGGAAGCCTTCCTCGAGGATGAAGCTCGCCGAAAGATACAACGGACGCGCGCCGAGCATGGCGACGTCGTTGATCGTGCCGTGCACCGACAGGCAGCCGATGTCGCCCCCCGGGAAGAACAGCGGCGAGACCACGTGCGAGTCGGTGGCCATCACCAGCCGGCCCGGGGCGCCGGCCAGCAGCGCCCCGTCGTTGCCCTGGCGCAGGAAGTCGTTGTCGAAGGCGGCGAGGAAAAGCTCCTCGATCAGCTGGGCCATGGCCCGCCCGCCGCTGCCGTGCGTCATGTCCACCCGGCCCTGCTTGAAATCGACTGGCCGGATATAGCCCTTGCGGATCGCGCTCATGCCGCGGCCCGGTCGCGGAACCGGCCGTAGGTGTAATGCGCCGCGCATGCCCCTTCCGAAGAGACCATGCACGAGCCGATCGGGTTCTCCGGGGTGCACACGGTGCCGAAGAT
>DATMWM010000022.1:0-2880 GCA_035562535.1 Rhodocyclaceae bacterium
TGGCTGCCGCGCTCGGCGCTGCCGGTGGCCGCCCTGCTCGGACTGTTCTGAATCCCCGAATCTTCAGGGCGCGGCGCCGATCCGCTCGACCATCGCGTGCCCGGACTTGATGCAGTCGCCGACCGAGATCCCGCCGCGGTAGTTGGCGCAGAGGTACAGGCCCGGATTCGCCCGTTCCGCCGCCTCGATCGCCGCCATGCGGTCCAGGTGGCCGAGCGTGTACTGGGGAATCGCCCGCCGCCAGCGGGTCACCCGGGCCGATTGCGGCGCGCCGCGGATGCCGAGCAGGCCGGCCAGTTCCTCCTCGACCATGGCGGCGATCGCGCCTTCCTCGCGCAGGGCCAGGTCCGGCTGGCGCATGCCGCCGACGAAGGTGGTCAGCAGCACCGCCCCCTCCGGCGCCCGGTTCTCGAACAGGGTGCTGGAGAAGATCGTGCCCAGGATGCGCCGGCCTTCGCGCTCCGGCACCAGGAAGCCGAAGCCGTCGAGCGCGTGGCCGACCTGCTCCCGCCGGTAGACGCTGGCCACCGAGGCCACCGGCGGGTAGGGAATCGCATCCAGCGCCGCGGCCGCCACCGGGGCGAGCGGACGCAGCAGCGCCGCCGCCGCGTCCGCAGGCACGGCCAGCACCAGCGACCGGGCCCTGAACTCCGCAGGGGCGGTAACGGAGTGTGCGCTCACCTGCCAGATTCCCGAGTCTTCGCGCCGGATCCCGGTCGCAGCCGTAGACAACGTCAGGCGCTGCAGCCCGCCGGCCAGGGCGTCGGTGAGGGTCTGCATGCCGCCGCGGAAACTGAGCATAGGCGCGGCCTGCTTCGATTTCTCCGGACTGCGCCTGCGCTCGCGGGCGCCGAGGATCTGGCCGCGGATCAGGCTGCCGTAGCGTTGCTCGATCTCGGCCAGGCGCGGGAAGGCCGCGCGGACGCTGAGCCGCTGCGGGTCGCCCGCGTAGACCCCGGCCACGAAGGGATTGATCGCGTAGTCCAGGAATTCCTGGCCGAGCCGGCGGCGGACGAACCCGGCGACCGTTTCCTCGACCGCCGGGTCGGCCCGGCCGACGAAGGGTTCGCGCAGCAGCGCCAGCTTGGCCCGCCAGGTGAACAGCCGGGTCGCCAGGAAGGCCGGCGGGGTCAGCGGCAGCGCGATCGGCACGCCGCCGCGCAGCACGAAGCGGTTCTTTGCCGCCGGGCCGGCGTAGATCTTCTGGCCGGCGAGACCGGCCTGCGCGACCAGGTCGCCGATCAGCGGCGAGGTCTCCAGGGTGCTGTTCGGGCCGGTTTCGACCAGGCAGCCGTCCTCGCGGGCGCTGCCTATGGTGCCGCCCGGCCGGCCCGCCGCCTCGATCACCGCCACGTCGCGGCCCTGCCGCGCGAGCAGCCAGGCCACCGTCAGACCTGAAATGCCCCCGCCGACGACCAGGATTTCCGCTTCGATCTCGTTGTGCGCCACGCATTCTCCCCGCGCCCGCGCTTGATTTCTGGCGGCCGGGCGCCATCTGCTGCATTGGCCCGGACGAAACCCGGCCGGGCCTGCACTGTCCATGGCAGGATAACCAACTTTCCGGAACCGCACGCATGACCACGAATCCCGCCCACGGCCGCGACGACGCGGCGCCCCGCAACGACCTGGAAGCCCTGCTGCTGGAGATGCAGGCCGGCGGCCTGGAACCGGAGAGCTTCGCCAAGCGCCTGCTCGACCTGCAGGTGTTCATGCCGGTGAAGGACGAGAAGCACAAGATCGCCGGCTTCCAGACGTCCACCCGGGCCGACCCGCTGGTGGTGGAGGACGAGGAAGGCAACCGCATCCTGGTGCTGTTCTCGGTCCCCGAGCGCGCCAAGGATTTTCTCGCCGAACAACCCGGATACGGCGGCGGGCTGGTCACCGAGTTCTCCTGGGTGCTGCGGCGCATGGCCGAGGGCATCGGCATCGCGATCAACCCGGGCGAGGAGCCGGGCATGGACTTCGACCCGGAGATGGTGGCCATGCTCGCCGCGCTGCTGCCCGAGCAGGCGCAGTGAAGGTTTCGGCCGCGCGGCGGCGCTCCATTTACACGGGAGTGCGCTTCGCGTAAGGTTCGCAGGCTGCGTAGGGGTCCTGGCGGCAAGACGTTCCGCCGGGTGAGAGATACCCTTGGAACCTGATCCGGGTAATTCCGGCGTAGGGAAACGAGCGATGAGACCGCCTTGCTGCCTTCCCAGTTTCCGTAATCGGTCCGGGCCCCTGGCGCGCGCCGCGGCCGGGTTGCGGCCATGAGCGTGCCGAACTGCCTGACCATCGCCGGCGTCGACCCGTCAGGCGGCGCCGGGGTGCTCGCCGACGTCAAGGCCATGAGCGCGCTCGGCGCCTACGCCTGCGCGGTGATCGCGGCCTTGACCGCGCAGAACACGCGGGTGGTCACCGCCATCCACACCCCGCCGGTGGATTTCGTCCGCCGGCAGATCGACACGCTGTTCGAGGACGTGCGCATCGCCTCGGTCAAGGTCGGCATGCTCGGCACCGCCGCGGTCACCCGCGAGGTCGCCGACGGCATGGCGAAGTGGCGGCCGCCCTTCCTCGTGCTCGACCCGGTGATGGTATCCAAGAGCGGCGACCCGCTGCTGCTGGCCGACGCCGCGGCGATGCTGCGCGAGGCGCTCCTGCCGCTGGCGAACATCGTCACGCCGAACCTGCCCGAGGCCGGCGTGCTGCTCGATCAACGCGCGCCGGAAACGCGCAAGGAGATGCAGCGCGCCTGCGAGAAGCTGCGCGAGATGCTGCCGCACTCCTCGGAGCGCTGGGTGCTGCTGAAGGGCGGCCACCTGCCCGGCGACGAGGCGCTCGACCTGCTGTTCGACGGCGACCGCATGTACGAACTCACGGCCCCACGCATCGACACCAAGA
>DATMWM010000023.1:0-3851 GCA_035562535.1 Rhodocyclaceae bacterium
CCCGTCGACTCGCCGGCCTTTTCCTCGCGTGGCTGCTGCTCGGCTGGCGCTGCGCCGCGGCCGAAGTGCCGCTTGAACTCCTCGTCGGGCCTTGCGCGGCCTGCCACGGCGGGACCGGCATCGGCGCCGCGCCGGCGGTGCCGAACATCGCCGGCCAGAGCGCCGAGTACCTGCGCGTGATGCTGCGCGATTTCGCCGACGAGGAACGCATCGGCTCGGTGATGGGCGGCATCGCGCGCGGCTACTCGGCGGCGGAACGCGCCGCCCTGGCCGACCACTTTTCCCGGCTGCCCCGCGGCAGCCCGAAGCAGGCGGTGGATGAGCAGCGGGCCGCCCGAGGCAGGCGCGTGCACGAGGCGAACTGCGAACGCTGCCACAAGGACGGCGGCAGGCGGTTCGAGTACGAGTCGACCGCCGGACCCATCCTGGCGGGCCAGTGGCTGGACTACCTGGCCCAGTCGATCCAGCAGTTCCTCGTCTGGAGCCGGCAGACGCCCTCCGAGATGGGCGTCAAGCTGCTCAGCCTGGAGTCCGGCGACATCGAGGCGCTGGCCCATTTCTATGCCTCGCAGCGCTAGACCGGGGGAGGCCGGAAGTTGAACCGGCGGTCGTTCCTCGCCGTGTGGGCCGGCCTTTCCGCGGTGCCCGTGCTCGCCCGGGCGGCGGAACTGCTGCCCAGGCGCAAGCCGCGCGTGGTCGTCGTCGGCTCCGGATTCGGCGGCGCCACGGCTGCCGCATACCTGCGCCGCGCGGCTCCGGACGTCGAGGTCGTGCTCGTCGAGCGCGCCGGCCAGTATGTGTGCTGTCCGTTCAGCAACCTGGTCCTGAGCGGGCTGCGCGAGATCGGTGCGCAGACGGTGTCGCTCGATGCCTACACGCGCACCAACGGGATCACGCTGGTGCGCGCGGAAGCGCGCGACGTCGACCCGGTCCGCCGGATCGTCTCGCTTACGGACGGGACGCTGGAATACGACCGCCTGATCCTGTCCCCGGGCATCGACTTCGCGACCGACGCGATCGGCGGCTACGATCGATCGTCCACGCCGACGCTGATGCCCCACGCCTGGCAGGCCGGCGAGCAGACCGTGCTGCTGCGGCGCAAGATCGCCGCCATGCGGGACGGCGGCACGGTGGTGATCAGCATTCCGCGCATGCCGTATCGCTGTCCGCCCGGGGCCTACGAGCGCGCCTGCCAGATCGCCTGGTACCTGAAGCGCGAGAAGCCGAAATCGAAGGTCGTGGTGCTCGACGCCAATCCGGACGTGGTGGCCAAGGGCGAGCTGTTCAAGCGCGCCTGGCAGCAGCACTATGCCGGGATGATCGCCTACACGCCCGGCCAGCGGGCGGTCGCGATCGACCCGCAGGGACAGGCCATCGAAACCGAGTTCGAACGGGTCAAGGGCGACGTGATCAACCTGATCCCGCCGCAGCGCGCCGGCGAGATCGCCCGGCGGGCCGGCGTCGTCGCGCCCGAGAGCGGATGGTGCCCGGTGGACCCGGTGAGCTTCGAATCGACGCGCGTGCCCGGCATCCACGTCGTGGGCGATGCCTGCAACGCGGCGCCGATGCCGAAGTCGGCCTTCGCCGCGAACTCGCAGGCCAAGGCGGCGGCCTACAACGTGGCCGCGCTGCTCGCCGGCCGGTCGCCCTCGCCTTCGGTGCAGATGAACGCCTGCTACAGCTTCGTCACCGACCAGGAGGCGATCTCGGTCTCGGCGGTCTATCGCGTCGCGGGCGGCAAGCTCGAAACCGTGCCGCGCACCTTCGCCACTTCCAAGGCGGCCTCCCGCGCGGAAGGGCGCTTCGCCGAAGGCTGGTTCAACAGCATCCGCGCGGATACCTTCGGCTGATCCGGCAGGCCAGGGCGCCCCTGTCGCCGGGCGGCGACAGGGGCGGCGGTGCGATTAGCGAGCCGTTCCTATAATCCCGCCGTTTGTCCGCAATCAGGGTTCGCCGCGGGCGCCCATCGCGGGTCGCCCCGCGTTCTGCAGCAGCGGGCAGCGCAACCAACCCCATTCGGAGTCACGACAATGATGCTTTCGAAGCTGAAGCGCCTGTTCATCCAGCTCGTCGCCGCCTCAGTGGGTTTCTGCGGCATCGCCCAGACCGCCCAGGCCGCGCTGATCGGCACGGAGCAGGTCGCCAAGTCCGCGAACCCGTCCAAGGACCGCGCGCGGCTGCTCGCCCAACTGGACCGGCCCCAGGTCGTGGCGGAACTCGAGAAGCACGGCGTCGCCCGGAAGGATGCCGTGGCACGGGTCCAGGCGCTCACCGACGAGGAAGCGCGGATGGTGGCGAAGGCCATGGATCGGGCGCCCGCCGGCGGCAACAGCGTCATCGGGGCGATCGTGCTGATCTTCCTGGTGCTGCTGCTGACCGACATCCTGGGATTCACCAAGATCTTCCCGTTCACCCGCTCGATTCGGTAGTTGCGGCTGCTCCCACCCCCGAACGCCCGGCGCCGCTGGCTGCTGGGCTTCGTCCTGCTCCTCCTGACGCTGGCGGGCTGCGCGACCCGGACGCCCGATCTGGCGCGCGAGGCGCCGTCGGACCTGCCCCGCCGGGTCGAACTGACCCGGGCGCCGTTCTTCGCCCAGGAGGCGTACCAGTGCGGACCGGCCACGCTGGCGATGGCGCTGCGCTCGGCGGGCATCGCCGCCAGCCCCGCCAGGCTGGTTTCGCAGGTGTATCTGCCCGAGCGCCAGGGCAGCCTGCAGATCGAGATGCTGGCCGCGGCGCGGCGCAACGGCGCCTTCGCCCTGACCATCGCGCCGCGCATGGACGCCCTGTTGCGCGAGGTGTCCGCCGGATCGCCGGTGATCGTGCTGCAGAATCTGGGCCTGCCGCTGCTGCCCACGTGGCACTACGCCCTGGTCATCGGCTACGACCTGGGGCGCGACGAGATCGTGCTGCGCTCCGGCACCACCGAGCGTCTGGTCATGACCGCCGCGAATTTCGCGCACACCTGGGGGCGCGGCGACTACTGGGGCATGGTGGCGCTGCGTCCGGGCAGGCTGCCGGCCACCGCCGGCGAGGACGAGGTCACGGCCGCCGCGATCGCCTTCGAGAAGACCAACCCGCCCGATGCCGCGCGCCGGGTCTACGCCGCGGCGGCGGCACGCTGGCCGGGCAACCTGACCCTGCGCATGGGGCTGGGCAATGCGGCCTACGCGGCGGGCGACCTGCCCGCCGCCGAGCAGGCGTTCCGGCAGGCCGCGCAGCGCCATCCCAGGTCCGCGCCGGCGTTCAACAATCTCGCCATGGTCCTGGTCGAGCAGGGGCGCACGGCCGAGGCGCGCCAGGCCGCCGAGACCGCGCTCGCCCTCGGCGGCCCCTCGCGCAAGGAAGCCCGGGCGACCCTGGAACGGATCGCAGAGGCCGAACGGCACGACGGCAGGGTCAACGACGGGCCGCCGGGCCCGGCGCATCCAGTTCCTCGATAAGCAGGCGGGTCTCCAGCCGCTGCAGGCATTCCGCCACCCGGGTCGAGTCGGCGGCGAGATCCTCCAGCAGCGGGCGCAGCGCCCGGTGGTCGGGCGTGGCGCGCAGGCTGACGAAGACCTCGGCGCAGGCCTCGTGCATTCGCCTGTGCGGCGCCTCCAGCGCTTCGAAGTCCGGGTCGCCTGCGAAGCTGCGCCCCAGCCCGTAGTACCAGCGACCGAGCGTGCAGGCCGTGTGCGCGGTGTGCAGCCCCTCCAGGTCCAGTTCGGCCTGGTCGCGGCTGCGCAGGAAGGCGAACACTTCGTCCAGAAGCAGGCTCTGCTGCCAGGTGTGGCTCAGCCGGGCCATGCGCAGCATGCCCACCGGCGAGGCCGGCCAGCGCCGCTCCGCAGCCAGGAAGGACAGGTAGG
>DATMWM010000024.1:0-3258 GCA_035562535.1 Rhodocyclaceae bacterium
CTCCAGCGGCAACCTGCATCCGACCGAGGCCTATCTGCTGTCGCCGGCGCTGCCCGGCCTGGATGCCGGCGTGCATCACTACCTGAGCCTGGAACACTGCCTGGAGCGGCGCGCGGCGCTGGGCTGGCCGGCCGGCTTGCCCGGGGTGCTACTCGGGCTGAGCTCGATCCACTGGCGCGAGGCCTGGAAGTACGGCATGCGCGCCTTCCGCTACTGCCAGCACGACTGCGGCCACGCGATCGCCGCCATCGCCTACGCGGCGGCCGCGCTCGGCTGGCGGGGCCGGCTGATGGAGGGCCCGGGCGATTCCGAACTTGCCGCCCTGCTCGGTACGGACCGCGCGCAGGATTTCTTGGATGGCGAGTACGAGGCCGCAGACTGCCTGATCCATGTGTGCGCCGGGCCGGATGCCGGGCCGCGCAGCCTCGCCCTGCCCACGCCGCGCGAATGGCAGGGCCGCGCCTTGCGCTTGAGTCACGGGCATCGCGACTGGCCGGACATCGGGCTTGCCCACCACGCCAGCCTGAAGCCCGAGACGCCCCTCGAAGCGGAGTGGCAGGCGCCCGCGCTGCCGCCGGTCATGGCGCCGACGCTCGACCTTCAGGTGGCGCGCATCGTCCGCCAGCGCCGCAGCGCGGTCGCCTTCGACGGCGAAACCGCCATGTCCGCGGAATCCTTCTTCGCGCTGCTCGACGCCACGCTGCCGCGTTCCGGCGCGGTGCCCTGGCTGGCCTGGCCGTACCGCCCGGCGGTGCATCTGGCGCTGTTCGTCCATCGGGTCGAGGGGCTCGATGCCGGACTCTACCTGCTGCTGCGGGACGCCGCCGACCGGCAGGAACTGCAGGCCGCGATGCGCCCGGACTGGCTCTGGCACAAGGCCGGCCCGGAGCACCTGCCGCTCTGGCTGCTGCTTCCCGCCGACCTGCGCGAGGCGGCCAGGACGGTGTCCTGCCATCAGGACATCGCCGCCGACTCCTGCTTCTCGCTCGGCATGCTGGCCCGGTTCCGGGGCGTCGCCGAGGAACCCTGGCGTTACCGCAGGCTCTACTGGGAATGCGGCATGATCGGCCAGGTGCTCTATCTGGAGGCGGAGGCGGCCGGGCTGCGCGGCACCGGCATCGGCTGCTTCTTCGACGACGAGATGCACCACCTGCTCGGCCTGCGCGCTTCGGCCTGGCAGAGCCTGTACCATTTCACCGTCGGCGGCCATGTCGACGATCCGCGCCTGACCACGCTGCCGCCCTATCCGCCGCGCGTCGGCAAGGAGGCGGGATGAAGCCGAACCGTATCGCCGTGCTCGCGGCTGCCGCTACGCTCGCGGCCTGCGTGAATCCAGAGCTGAGCTTCAAGCCGGGCGTGACCGCCGGCACCGAGGTGATCCAGCGCATGGGGCCGGCACACCACGTCTGGCCGGAGCCCGACGGCGGGGCCACCTGGGAGTACGTTTATGGGCCGTCCGGCACCTACATGATCGGGGTGGACCGGGACGGCGTCGTGACCCGCATCGAGCAGGTCCTGAGCGAAAAGTACTTCTCCAGGGTGCGCAGCGGCATGAAGCCCGAGGAGGTCCGGCGCGCCATGGGGCCGCCCTTCCGCGTCCTGGAGTTCACCCGGGTCCGCGAGACGATCTGGGACTACCGCTACCGGGACGCCTGGAACTATCCGTCGGTCTTCAGCGTGATCTTCGACGACACCGGCGTCGTGAAAACCACGGTCAACCAGCGCGAGTTCTACGGCGCGCCTACGCCGTCCAAGTAGGGGGCCTCACGGCTGCAGGTTCGTCCTCGGCGGACCGGCAGCCACCAGGAAGGCGAGCGCCGCGAACGGCCACAGGCTGGAGGCGAGGCGGGTAAGCCCGTTGAAATTAAGGAAGTGGCCCTGGTACCAGCGGCCCAGGGTCTCCAGCAGGTAGGGGTTCTCCGGTGCGAGGTTGACCAGGGCGGTGCCGCCGAGCAGGGCCAGCGCGGCCAGCATCTGCTGGATCGGCGCCGGCAGCGACAGCGAGGCCGCCAATGCCACCAGGCCGATCAGCAGGCCGACCATGTTGCCCGGCGTGACCCAGTGCAGCGCCTCCTGCGGTTCCACCAGCAGGATCGCGGTCAGGGTCTTGATCAGCAGGGCGGCGACGAACAGGGCAGCCAGCAGCCAGGGACTGGTCTCGCGCATCAGCCGCCAGAAGATCAGGCCGGCGGCGATCACGCCGCAGGCGGCCACGGCCTGTTCCACCAGGAAGAAGCGTCCGGCGGTGAATTCCAGCGGCGCCTCCAGACCCAGCAGCGAGCGCAGGTCGCCGCTGCCGAAAAGCAGCGTCTCCGGGTTAACCTGCGCCAGCAGCCAGACCGCGATCAGCAGCAGGCCGACGTCGCCGAGGCGCCCGCGCACGATCCGGCGCGAGCGCCAGCGGGTCAGGCCGCCGCCCTCGGCGAAGGCGCGCCCGTAGCGCACGCCGAGAAGGCCGCCGAGCAGCGCTCCGGCCGCGTTCGAGGCGAAGTCCAGGTTCGAGGGGACGCGGCTCGGAAGATAGTGCTGGAGCACCTCGAGCACGAAGCTCAGGGCCGCGCCCAGGAACCAGGCCGCGAGCACGGCCGTCCCGGGCTTGAGCCGCGGCTGCATGGCAGGCACCAGCAGCAGGCCCAGCGGCAGGTACGCGAGCAGGTTCAGCCCGATGTCGAGCCAGGTGTAATAGCGCGGCCAGGGTGCGGAGAGGAATTCGAACAGCGGCGCGCCGCTGTCGTGCCAGCCGCCGACCGGGTGCAGGCTGGCGTAGACCACCAGCAGCGCATAGGCCAGCGCCAGCAGGCGGGACAGGCTGCGGGCCTGGGCGCGCACCATCAGGCGCGCGCCCAGGAAGCTGCCGGAGCGGATGTGCGCATGCCGCGATTGTATGCGGCCGCGCCGGCCGCCGGTCGATCAGCGACCCGGGCTGCGTGCGAGCAGGCGTTCGAGCAGGTCGCCGGGCGTCGGCAGGCTCGGCAGTTCGATCGCGTCCAGCGTGTTCTTCACCAGCAGGCCGAGGTCGGTGTCGCCCTCCATCAGCAGGCGCCGGCCGAAGAACAGGGTGTCCGGATCCTCCTCGCGCAGCGCCAGCGCGAGGAAGTCGCGCGCGGTGGCGCTGATCCGCAGGTCAGTCTCGAGGCGGTCGAGCGAAGGCGCGAAGCCGCGCGCGCCGAGTGTGAATCGCAGGGCCAGCCCCGCGTCGGTGACCACGATCATCAGCCGCTTGCCGGCGAGCGGCTCGATGCGCTCGCGCAGCAGGAT
>DATMWM010000025.1:0-10677 GCA_035562535.1 Rhodocyclaceae bacterium
TAGACGGTGTTGTTGACGTGCCGGTAGGCGTCCATGTCGCCCCAGCGGATCGGGATGCGCGAGACGTGGACCAGGGTGCGGTGGGTGTCCATGCGGGAGGCGGGGCTGGGATCGGAACTATAATCGTCGATTGTATGCACAAACGCCGGCCTGCTGCGTGCTCCCGCCGGGTGCGCGCGTGCGGCGGCGCAACAGCGAGGGCGCCATGGAACGCGAAGCGATGCAGTTCGACGTGGTGATCGTCGGCGGCGGACCGGCCGGGCTGGCCGCGGCGATCCGGCTCAAGCAGCTGGCGAAGGACAGGGGACGCGAGCTGACCGTCTGCCTGATCGAGAAGGGCTCCGAGATCGGCGCCCACATCCTCTCCGGCGCGGTGCTCGACCCGCGGGCGCTGACCGAGCTGATCCCGGACTGGCGCGCGCTCGGCGCGCCGGTGCACACCCAGGTCGCCGAGGACCGCTTCGTCTTCCTCACGCCCGCCGACTCCTGGCAGGCCCCCTCGTTCGCCCTGCCCGCCTGCTTCCGCAACCACGGCAACTACGTGATCAGCCTCGGCGGCCTGTGCCGCTGGCTGGGCGGCCAGGCCGATGCGCTGGGCGTCGACCTGTTCCCCGGCTTCGCCGGCGCCCAGGTGCTCTACGACGAGCAGGGGCGGGTCAAGGGCGTGGCCACCGGCGACATGGGCATCGGCCGGGACGGCCAGCCGACCGGCTCGTTCCAGCCCGGGATGGAACTGCACGGCAAGTACACGATCTTCGCCGAGGGCTGCCGCGGCCATCTGGGCAGGCAGATCGAGGCGCGCTTCAACCTGCGCGACGGCGTGGACCCGCAGGTCTATGGCATCGGCATCAAGGAGCTGTGGGAACTCAAACCGGAGCAGCACCGCAAGGGGCTGGTGATGCACACCGCCGGCTGGCCGCTGGACGCGCACACCTACGGCGGCTCCTTCGCCTACCACTTCGACGAGAATCTGCTGGCGATCGGCTTCGTCGTGGGCCTGAACTACGCGAATCCCTTCCTCTCGCCCTTCGAGGAATTCCAGCGTTTCAAGACCCATCCGGCGATCCGCGGCTGGTTCGACGGCGCGCGGCGCATCGGCTACGGCGCCCGGGCGCTCACCGCCGGCGGGCTGCAGGCCCTGCCGAAGCTCGCGTTCCCGGGCGGCTGCCTGGTCGGCGACGAGGCCGGCTTCCTGAACGCCTCGCGGATCAAGGGCATCCACGGCGCGCTGAAGTCCGGCATGCTGGCCGCCGAGGCCGCCTTCGAGGCGATCGCCGCGGGGCGCGAAGCGGACGAACTCGCCGACTACCCGGCTGCCTTCCGCGGCTCCTGGCTGCACGAAGAGCTGTATCGCGCCCGCAACTTCAAGCCCTGGATGAGCAGGGGACTGTACCTGGGCTCGCTGATGTTCGGCGTCGACCAGCACCTGCTGCGCGGCAAGGCGCCGTGGACGCTGCGCCTCAGCCCGGACCACCTGAAGCTCAGGAAGGCCGCGGAATGCCGCCCTATCGAGTATCCGAAGCCGGACGGCGTGCTCACCTTCGACCGGCTCTCCTCCGTGTACCTGTCGAATACCAACCACGAGGAGAACCAGCCCTGCCACCTGACGCTGAAGAACCCGGACGTGCCGATCCGGGTCAATCTCTCGCTCTACGACGCGCCCGAGCAGCGCTACTGCCCGGCCGGGGTCTACGAGATCGCCAGGGACGCCGACGGGCGCAACCCGCGGCTGCAGATCAACGCGCAGAACTGCGTGCATTGCAAGTCCTGCGACATCAAGGACCCGACCCAGAACATCGTCTGGGTCGCGCCCCAGGGCGGCGAGGGACCGGTCTACCTGAACATGTGAGCGCGGCCGGGACCGCCGTCCCGGCCGGTGCGGCTCTCAAGGAAACGCCGGGCCATCCCGAGTTTCCTCGACCCCCGCGGGGGGCGGGCTGGGCGCAGCCCGGCCCTGGGGGCGCTCAGAACCCCTCCTCCTCCAGCGCCATGGCGCTGGCGCCGCCCTGCACCACCGTGTCGGCCAGGCCGGGCGCCTGGGTCAGCAGGTGGTCGGCGTAGAAGCGGGCGGTGGCGATCTTGGCCGCATAGAACGGATCCTCGTCGCCTTCGGCAATCTTCGCCTGCGCGATCAGCGCCGCGCGCGCCATCTGCCAGCCGCCGGCGACGATGCCGAGCAGCCGCAGGAAGGGCACCGCGCCGACCGACACGCTGGCGATGTCGCCGCCGTAGTTGGCCACGATGAACGCGGCGGCCCGCTCCACCGCGTCGATGCCGCGCACGAAGGCGGCATGCAGTGTGCCCAGCCCGACGCCGGCCTGGCGCTCCAGGTCCTCGGCGGTCTGGCGCATGATGCGGATCACCGCGTTGATCGTGGCGCCGCCCTCGCGGGCGATCTTGCGGCCGATCAGGTCGTTCGCCTGGATGCCGGTGGTGCCCTCGTAGATCGTGGTGATGCGCGCATCGCGCAGGTACTGCGCGGCGCCGGTCTCCTCGATGTAGCCCATGCCGCCGTGGATCTGCACGCCGAGCGAGGCGACCTCGATGCTGGTCTCGGTGCTCCAGCCCTTGACCACCGGGATCATCAGGTCGACGAAGGCCTGGTTGCGCTTGCGCTCGGCCTCGTCCGGATGCCGGTTGGCAGCGTCGTGCGCGGCCGCCACCACGTAGGCGAGCGCCCGGGTGGCCTCGGTCTGCGACTTCATCAGCATGAGCATGCGGCGCACGTCCGGGTGGCGGATGATCGCCACCTTCGGCCCGCCGCGCACGCCGATCTCGGTGCCCTGGACGCGCTCGCGGGCATAGTCCAGGGCCTTCTGGTAGGCCCGCTCGGCGATCGCCACGCCCTCCAGGCCGACCGCGAAGCGGGCCGTGTTCATCATGATGAACATGTACTCCAGGCCGCGGTTCTCCTCGCCGACCAGGTAGCCGATCGCGCCCCCGTGGTCGCCGTAGGCGAGCACCGCCGTGGGGCTGGCGTGGATGCCGAGCTTGTGCTCGATCGACACGCAATGCACGTCGTTGCGTTCGCCCGGGCTGCCGTCCGGCTTCGGCAGGAACTTGGGCACCACGAACAGCGAGATTCCCTTCACGCCCTCCGGCGCGTCCGGGGTGCGGGCGAGCACCAGGTGGACGATGTTCTCGGCCATGTCGTGCTCGCCGAAGGTGATGAAGATCTTCTGGCCGAAGATGCGGTAGCTGCCGTCGCCCTGGGGCACCGCGCGGGTGCGCACCGCAGCGAGGTCCGAGCCGGCCTGCGGCTCGGTCAGGTTCATGGTGCCGGTCCATTCCCCGGACACCATCTTGTGCAGGTAGGTCTGCTTCAACTCGTCCGAACCGCGCAGTTCCAGCGCGTCGATCGCCCCGCCGGTGAGCAGCGGGCACAGCGAGAAGGAGATGTTCGCCGACTTCCACATCTCCTGCACCGCGGCCACCACCAGCTTGGGCATGCCCTGGCCGCCGAACTCCGGGTCCCCGCCGATGGCATTCCAGCCGTTGGCCACGAACTGCGCGTAGGCCTCCTTGAATCCCTTCGGCATGGTCACCCCGCCTGCCTCCCAGCGCGCGCCCTCCTGGTCACCGCTCCAGTTCACCGGCGACAGCACCTCGCCGGAGAACTTGGCGGACTCCTCCAGGATGGCCTCCACCACGTCGGGCGCGGCCTCCTCGTAGCCGGGCAGCGCGGCCACCCGGTCCAGGCCGGCCAGTTCGTTCAGTACGAAAAGCATGTCGCGGATCGGTGCTCGGTATTCGCTCATTTCGGGTTCACTCCACTGAATTTGCGGCGGGGCCGGCGGGCTCCGCCTATCTTTTCGCCAGATAACGCTTGTCGTCGAAGGTCGCCACCCACTCCGGCCGGTACACCACCATCAGGGTGATCGCCATGCCGGAGATCCAGGCTTCCGAGAAGCCGAGCAGCAGGTAGTAGGGCAGATACTCGTTCCACAGGTAGTCGCCGGAATAGACGCCCGCGCCCGCCATGAGCAGGCTCGCCGCGGCCCCGGCCGCGATCACCGCCAGCCCGGCGCCCACGAAGCCATTGACGAAGATGAACACGAACAGGTGGTTCGGCAGCATCCGGTCGGCCAGCCTGTAGATGCCCCAGGACACCCAGACCGGCACCAGCACCATGATCCAGGCATTGAGCGCGTAGGCGCTCCACGCCGCCGCCCCGTTCAGCGTCACCGCCGCCAGCACCGCTGACAGCCCCGCGGTCGCCAGCCACGGCCCGAAGGCCAGGACGAACACCGTGGCGCCGAGCAGATGGAAGTTCAGGCCGGGCTTCACGCCCGCCTTCAGGCTCCACAGCAGCGCCAGCGCCACGATCATGCCGAGCATGACGTTCAACTGCTCCGGATCCGTCAGCCGCCGCCAGGGCGCGCGCCGCAGCGCTGCCGCCCAGGCGCCGGCGAGCGGGATCCAGGCGCCGAGCGCCCATCCCGGCGGCAGCAGCGCGTCCGGCAGGTTCATCCGCGCCCTGCAGCCTCCTCAACCCAGCGCCGCGGTCAGCTCGGGCAGCACCTGGAACAGGTCGCCGACCAGGCCGTAGTCCGCCACCTGGAAGATCGGGGCATCGGGATCCTTGTTGATCGCCACGATGACCCCGCTGTCCTTCATGCCCGCGAGATGCTGGATCGCCCCGGAGATGCCGACCGCGATGTAGAGCTGCGGCGCGACGATCTTGCCGGTCTGGCCGACCTGGTAATCGTTCGGCACGTAGCCGGCATCCACCGCCGCGCGCGAGGCGCCCAGCGCCGCGCCGAGCTTGTCCGCCAGCGGCTCGAGCAGCTTGTGGAAGCCCTCGCCGCTGCCCAGGCCGCGGCCGCCGGCGACGATCACCTTCGCGGCGCCGAGCTCCGGACGGGCCGACACGGTCAGTTCGCGGCCGACCAGCCTAGACAGCCCGAGGTCCGGCCCGGCCGGGATGTTCTCCACCGCCGCCGATCCGCCGCCGCCGGCCGCCTCGAACGCGGTGGTGCGCACGGTGATCACCTTGACCGGATCCGCCGACTTGACCGTGGCCATGGCATTGCCGGCGTAAATCGGCCGCACGAAGCTCTCGGCCGAGTCGACTGCCACGATGTCCGAAATCTGCGCCACGTCCAGCAGGGCGGCCACCCGCGGCATCAGGTTCTTGCCGAAGCTGGAGGCCGGCGCCAGGACGTGGGTGTAGCCGCCGGCGAGCGGCGCGACCAGCGCCGCAAGATTCTCGGCGCCGTGGTCGGCGTAGTGCGCCGCATCCGCCACCAGCACCTTCGCCACGCCGGATACCGCCGCTGCCGCAGCGGCCGCGCCGGCGCAGCCGCTGCCGGCCACCAGCACGTGGATCTCGCCGCCCAGCCGGGCAGCGGCCGTAATCGTATTCAGCGTCGCCGCCTTGAGCGACGCCTCGTCGTGTTCCGCGACAACCAGGACCGTCATGTCAGATCACCTTCGCTTCGTTCTTGAGCTTGTCGACCAGTTGCGCCACGTCGGCCACGCGCACGCCTGCGGTGCGCTTCGGCGGCTCGGCGACCTTCAGCGTGGCCAGCCGCGGCCGCACGTCAACGCCGAGCGCCTCGGGCTTGAGCGTCTCCAGCGGCTTCTTCTTGGCCTTCATGATGTTCGGCAGGGTGGCGTAGCGCGGCTCGTTCAGCCGCAGGTCCACGGTGACCACCGCCGGCAGCCGGACCTCGACCGTCTCCAGGCCGCCGTCGATCTCGCGCGTCACCGCGGCCTTGTCCCCGCTCATGGCGAGCTTCGAGGCAAAGGTCGCCTGCGCCCAGCCGAGCAGCGCCGCCGCCATCTGGCCGGTCTGGTTGGCGTCGTCGTCGATCGCCTGCTTGCCGCAGAAGATGAGTTGCGGCTGCTCCCTGTCCGCCACGGCCTTGATCAGCTTGGCCACCGCCAGCGGCTGCAGTTCGGCGTCGGTCTCCACCAGCACCGCGCGGTCGGCGCCCAGAGCGAGCGCCGTGCGCAGCGTCTCCTGGCAGGCGGCCACGCCGCAGGACAGCACCACCACCTCGGTCGCGACGCCGGCCTCCTTGAGCCGGACCGCCTCTTCGACGGCGATCTCGTCGAACGGGTTCATCGACATCTTCACGTTGGCCAGGTCGACGCCCGTGCCGTCGGCCTTCACGCGGATCTTGACGTTGTAGTCCACCACGCGCTTGACAGGAACCAGGACTTTCAATCGCATCTCCTTCGCTCGTCGCAGGGATAGCCCGGCGGCGCCATGTTGGCACTTTTCCACGCGGTTTGACAGGCGCCGGCCCGGCGGGCAGAATCATCCATACCACTGCGTATGGTGTGCATACGCTACCGTATGGTTTTTGTCCTGTCAACGCCATGCCCACCACCCCTGCCCGCGCCGCCCGATCGGGCGAAACGCCGCCCCGCGCCCAGCTCGACCGCCAGAGCTGGATCGCCGCCGCCATCGACGTTCTGGCCGAGGACGGCGTGGAGGGTCTGAGGGTGGAGACCCTGGCCAGGCGCTGCAAGGTCACCAAGGGCAGCTTCTACTGGCACTTCAAGGACCGCCGCGACCTGCTGAACGCGGTGCTGGACACCTGGAGGGCCGGCCGGATCGCCGACATCGTCAAGCAGACCCGGGCGGAGCCGGGCGAGGAGGTGGCGCGCATCCACCACGTGATCGAGGTGTACTCGGCGGCGCGCAACCGGCGGGGCATCCGGATCGAGCTGGCGCTGCGCGACTGGGCGCGGCGCGACGCTGCAGCCTCGGCGGTGGTGGCCGAGGTCGATGCGGTACGGCTGGACTGCGCCAGGAACCTGTTCGTGGCCTGCGGGCTGCCGGAGCAGGAGGCCGCCAGCCGCAGCATGCTGCTCTACGCCTACGTCTTCGGCCAGAGCCTGATGCGCTACGAGAAGTTCGCCGACGACGTCCGGCCGCTCAAGGCCTGGATCGCCGACCGGATCGCCCGTTGAGCGGCGCGGGGCCTGCGCCCGGCGCTCAGCCGGCCACCGCCGCGCGGGCAGCTACGTGCCCGCAGGCGCCTTCGATGTCCTGCCCGGCCGAATGCCGCAGCTTGGTCAGGATGCCCCGGCGGTGCAGCCGGCGGGCCATTTCCGCCGCGCGCGCCCACTCCGGCCGGGTGAAGTCCAACCCCTCCACCCGGTTGTAGGGGATGAAGTTCATCACCGCGTACTTGCCCGCAAGCAGCGCCGCGATGCCCTCCAGCTCCTCGTCGCTGTCATTTACGCCTTCGAGCAGCGTCCATTGGTACTGGACCGGATAGCCGGTCGCGCGGGCGTAGGCCTCGCCCAGCTCGACCAGCTCCGCCGGGTCGACGCGCGGGGCACGCGGCAACAGTCGGACGCGCAGGGCGGCGCGCGTGGTGTGCAGCGACAGCGCCAGCGCCGGCCGGACGCGCCCGCTTGACAGCCGCTGGAACACGCGCCGGTCGCCCACGGTCGAGAAGACCAGGTTCTTGTGCGCGATGCCACCCTCGGTGCCGAGCAGCTCGATCGCCTCGAGGACGTTTTCCAGGTTGTGGGCCGGCTCGCCCATGCCCATGAACACGACCTTCCTGACCGCCCGGCGCGATCGCGCCAGCGCGACCTGGGCGACGATCTCCGCGGACCCGAGCTGGCGCAGCAGGCCGTCGCGGCCGGTCATGCAGAACACGCAGCCCACCGCGCAGCCGACCTGGGTCGAGACGCACAACCCGTCGCGCGGCAGCAGCACGCTCTCCACGCTGCGGCCGTCGACCAGCCCGACCAGCAGGCGTACCGCTCCGTCCGCCCCGGCTTCCTCGCAGAGCGGCCGCGCCAGGCTTGCCAGCTCGGCCGCGACGGCCGGCAGCGCGGCAAGCAGTTGCGCCGGCAGAAAGTCCTCCGGCCGGTGCCGGCTGCTTGCCAGCGCCTGGCTCTGCGTCCAGGCCCGCAGGACGAGCCGCTCGTGGCAGGGCCGCGCGCCGTGGTCGCGCAAGCGCTGGCGGACGTCTTCGATACGCATGGGAAGGGCGCGACCGGGTCGGTTGGCTGAGTCGCGGATGATCGCACGGAGCAAGGCCCGCCGGCCGCATGCCGCCCCCGGCTCGACCGCCAGGTGTCATCGGCCGCCGGACCCGGCCGCTGGCGCGGGGACGTCCGCCGTTCTGCCGGGCAGGGACGTCCGGTGGCAAGCGCAAGGCCGGGCGTGCCGCGATCAACTTTCGGAGCAGCGAGCCGTTACACCAGTCGTTGACTTGGCTCAACGCAATTTTTCACAGTCTTGGCTAGGTTCCGTTAAAGTGGCAAAAGGTCGCACGTCGCCCCGACGCGCGATCCGAAGGGGGGCCGATAATGCGACGAATTCTTGCCGGAGGGATCGCGGTGTGCATGCTCTCCCTCTTCGTTCCGCCGACAGGCGCACTCCACGACGCCGCCCGCGCGGGCACCGCCACCCGAATCTCGCTGGCCGCGGAGCGCAACGTTCCGCTCCAGCCCGAGCGAACATCCTCCCCGAGGGAACTCTCCCCGAACGCGGCGCTGCTGCTGATCATGACCGTCGCGTTGCGCGGCTTGCACGGCTCCTAGGCCGGGGCACGGCAGGGTCCCGGGCGCGCTCGTCCGCGCCGCCCGGCCGCGCACGGCCGGCTGGATGAACCGGGGAGCGCCTTCCCGGCCTCGAACCCTCTTCAGCCGCGAAATCCCGGAAGCAGGGCGCTCCTGTCGGCGCCGCGCTGCAACGGCAGGCCATGAGCCACTACAATCCGAGCCTGCGGCCGAGACGCCGGTTCGGACCGCAGCGGGGCTCGATCCGGCTCGGCTCGATCCGCAGCGATCGGCTCTTGGACGGTGCGATGGGCATGGACGGCTGGGAAGCCTTGGGAACCGGGAGCGCCGGGAGCGCGGCCGGGTGGAGGCTCGCCGCGCGTGCGCTCGGCAGCGGCCAGATTGAGCTCGGCTTCTCGGGCTCATGGCGCCTGAGCGAGGCGCTGCCCTCGCCCGCAGCCATCGCCGGCGAGTTTTCCGGCGCGACGCGCCAGGTCCGCCTCGCGGCGCTCGAACTGGCCGACTGGGACTCGGCGTTGCCAAGCTTCGCGGCCGGCCTGATCAGGCTCGGGGCGCAGCGCGGGATCGAGGTCGACCCCGGCGGGCTGCCGCAGGAGGTGCAGCGCCTGCTCGCGATGGCGCTGTCGGTGCCGGAGCAGAAGGCCGCCGGCCGGGGCAGGAGCGGCGGCGGCGTACTCGCGCGCGCCGGAGCAGCCACGCTCGCCCTGCTGCGCGACCTGCCCGAAATGCTGCGCTTCCTCGGCGAGGTCACGCTCGCGGCTGGCCGCCTGGTCAGCGGCCGCGCCCATTTCCGCAGCGGCGACGTGTGGCTGGAGATCGAGGCCGCGGGGCCGAAAGCGCTGCCGATCGTTTCGGTGATCAGCTTCCTGGTCGGTCTGATCCTGGCCTACCTCGGCGCCGATCAGCTCAGGCTGGTCGGCGCGCAGATCTTCATCGCCGACCTGGTCGCCATCGGCATGGTCCGCGAGATCGGCGCGCTGATGACCGGAATCATCGTCGCCGGCCGCACCGGCGCCGCCTTCGCCGCGCGCCTGGGCACCATGCAGGTCAATGAAGAGATCGACGCCTTCCGCACGCTCGGCGTGTCGCCGATCGACTTCCTGGTGCTGCCGCGCGTGCTGGCGCTGGCGCTGATGGTGCCGCTGCTCACCCTTTATGCAGGCTTCGTCGGCATGCTGGCCGGGATGGTCGTGGCGCTGCTGGTCTTCGACATCGGCATGTTCGAGTACTACACCGAGACGCTGCGCGCGCTGGAATTCAAGCACTTCATGGTGGGCCTGTCCAAAGGCGCCGCCTACGGCGCGGTGGTCGCCTTCGCCGGCTGCCTGCGCGGCATGCAGTGCGGGCGCAGCGCCGAGGCGGTAGGCCAGGCCGCGACCTCCGCCGTGGTGACCGGCATCCTGTTGATCACCGTCGTGGCGTCGGTCATGACCATCGTGTATTACCAGCTTGGAATCTGACATGGCCGCGGCGGCGCCGATCGAGGTGCGCGATCTGACGCTGGCCTACGGCGACTTCGTGGTCCAGCGCGATCTGAACTTCAAGGTGAACAAGGGCGACGTGTTCGTGGTGATGGGCGGCAACGGCTGCGGCAAGACCACCCTGATGCGCCACATGATCGGCCTCCAGCGCCCGGTGCGCGGCGCGGTGCTCTACTCCGGCGAGGACTTCTGGCGCGCCGGGGACGAGGACCAGCAGCGCATCAAGCGCCGGCTGGGCATCATGTACCAGGGCGGCGCGCTGTGGAGTTCGCTGACGCTGGCGGAGAATGTGGCGCTGCCGCTCGGCGAGTACACAGGACTTGCGCCGCAGCGCATCGCCGAGATCGTCTCGTTCAAGCTGGCGCTGGTCGGCTTGGCCGGATTCGAGGACTTCTACCCTTCCGAACTCTCGGGCGGCATGCGCAAGCGGGCGGGGCTGGCGCGGGCCATGGCGCTCGACCCGGAGATCCTCATCGTCGACGAACCGTCGTCCGGCCTGGACCCGCTCACCGCGCGGCGGCTCGACGATCTGATCCTGGCGCTGCGCGACGCCCTCGGCACGACCATCGTGGTCGTCACGCACGACATCGCCAGCATCCTGGCGATCGGCAGCGACTCCATCTTCCTCGACCCGGAGACCCACACCATGATCGCCACCGGCAACCCGGCGCAGGCCCTCAAGAGCGGCGACCCCCGGGTG
>DATMWM010000026.1:0-4181 GCA_035562535.1 Rhodocyclaceae bacterium
CAGCACCGACACGTCGTAGCTGGCTTCGGGATTTCCCGACACGCCGGGCGGCACGACGATGTTGCCGCGTATCTTGCCGCGTATCTTGTCTTCCCAGTTTCGCAGGCCTTTCTGCGCTGCCGCGCTCGCTGCCGCCGCGGCCTGGCGCTCGCTAAGCTCGGCGGCCTCGCGCGCCGCCTCCTGCTGCACGCGCTGGCGCGCCAACATATCGGTCTCGCGCCGCAGTTGCTCCGCGAGCAGGCGGCGCTGGGTCTCGGCGTCCTGGCGGGGCTTCGGCTCCTCCTTCGGCTGCGGTTTCGGCTCTTCCCTGGCTGGAGGCTTGGGCTTTTCCTTCTCCTTGACCGCGATGTCCGGCTTCGGCGGCGAGGGTCTTGGTTCCGGTTTCGGTTCCGGTTTCGGCTCGGGCTTCGGTTCGACTTTCGGCTGCGGCTTGGGTTCCGCGACCGGCTCGGGCGGCGGCGCGGGCGCCGGGCGGACTGCAGGTGCCGCGCGGAACAGTTCGACCTCGACCGCGTCCGGCGCCCGGTTCTGCCAGCGTACCCCGAACACCAGCAGCATCACCAGGGCCGCGTGCACGAACACCGCGAGTCCGATCGAGACCCACTTGCCGGGATCCGGCGTGCGCGGCAGCCGGGCGGCCTCGCTCATTTGCCCGGCTGCACCAGCAGGCCGATGCGCGCCACCTGGCTGCGCTGCAGTTCGTCCATGACCTGCATGACCGCCTCGTAGCGCACGCTCTTGTCGGCGGCGATCAGCACCCCCTGCTGCGGATTGCGCGCCTGCGCCTCCTTCACCCGGCGCGCCAGTTCTGCGCGGGTGACGCTCTGCTCGTTGGCGGCGTCGCGCGCGCGGTCGCGCAGGGTGAGCGAGCCGTCCGCCTTGATGCCGATCTCCAGAGGCTGCGATGGCGGCTGGGCGCTCTTGCCCACGCTGGGCAGGTCCACCGTGCCGGTCTGGATCATGGGCGCGGTGACCATGAAGATGACCAGCAGCACCAGCATGACGTCGATGTAGGGCACGACGTTGATCTGACTCATCAGCTTGCGCTGGCGCATGGCGGCCCCGTTACTTCAACTGGCGCTGGAGGATGTTCGAGAACTCCTCCATGAAGCTCTCGAAGCGTACCGCGATGCGGTCCACGTCGTGCGCGTAGCGGTTGTAGGCGACCACCGCCGGGATGGCCGCGAACAGGCCGATGGCGGTGGCCACCAGCGCCTCGGCGATGCCCGGCGCCACCTGCGCCAGCGTGGCGGAGCTGACGTTGGCCAGCCCGCGGAAGGCGTTCATGATGCCCCACACCGTGCCGAACAGGCCGACGTAGGGGCTCACCGAGCCGACCGAGGCGAGGAAGGCCAGATGCGATTCCAGGTGGTCCATCTCGCGCTGGTAGGTGGCGCGCATGGCGCGGCGTACGCCGGCGATGATCGCCGCCGGATCCAGCGTGGCGCGCTGCCCGCGCAGCTTGGTGAATTCACGATAGCCGGACTCGAAGATGCGCTCCAGGCTGCCGGCGCGATGGCGGTCGCTGGCCGCGCTCTCGAAGAGCACGTTCAGGTCGCCGCCGCTCCAGAAGTCGCGCTCGAAGCGGTCGGTGCGGCTGCGCGCCTCGCGGATGGTGAAGGCCTTGCGGAAGATCCAGTACCAGGAGATGAAGGACACGGCGCCGAGCAGCAGCATGACCAGCTTGACCGCGATGCTGGCGTTGGCGATCAGGGAGAGGATCGAGAGGTCCTGGGTGACGTTCATTGCAGCGCTTCCAGTCGGTCGCGCACGTCCGGCGGAATCGGCGCGGATTTTTTCCGGTCCCAGTCCACGCAGGCCACCGTGATCTGGGCGTCGAACAGCGTCTCGGCATGCTCGCCCTCGCCGCGGCGCACCCGCTGCGAGAACACCGCGCTCGCGCGCCCGATGCGCTCCACCTGCGACACCACCGTCAGCACGTCGTCGAGCAGCGCCGGCTTGAGATAGTCGGCCTGCACCGCGCGCACCACGAAGACCAGGCCGCGTTCCTTGAGCAGCCGCGTCTGCTCGAAGCCGGCGGCACGCAGCCACTCGGTGCGGGCGCGTTCGATGAACTTCAGGTAGTTCGCGTAATAGACCACGCCCGCCGCGTCGGTGTCCTCGTAGTAGACGCGGACCGGGAGGACAAAGGGCCGGTGCCGCTCCAGGTCCGCGGCGTGATGGACGACGTGCATGGGGCGCTATTCTAACCAACCGCCGCCGGCCGGGCCCCCGACCGCGTCGCCGCCTGGCGACGCCCGGGAGCCGCCGCTACTGCCCGGCCCAGAGATCGGACGTCGGATCGGGGCGCGACAGGCCGAAGTGGCGGTAGCTGGCGGGAGTGGCCATGCGCCCGCGCGGCGTGCGCTGCAGGAGGCCTTGCTGGATCAGGTACGGCTCGAGCACGTCCTCGATCGTGTCGCGCGCCTCGCCGATCGCCGCGGCGAGGTTGTCCACGCCCACCGGCCCGCCGCCAAACTTCTCGATCACCGCGCCGAGCAGCTTGCGGTCCA
This sequence comes from Rhodocyclaceae bacterium, assembly GCA_035562535.1. Lineage (GTDB taxonomy): Bacteria > Pseudomonadota > Gammaproteobacteria > Burkholderiales > Rhodocyclaceae > DATMWM01. Next base: position 2,514 of record DATMWM010000026.1, read on the forward strand.
TCACGTCCAGGCCCTGCTGATCCACCTCCAGCATGGTCAGCGCGGCGTCCGCCACCTCGCGGCTGATGCGCCCCTGGGCCTTGACCTCGGCATAGTCGCGCACCCGCCGCAGCAGCCGGTTGGCGACCCGGGGCGTGCCGCGGGCGCGGCGGGCGATCTCGAAGGCGCCCTCGTGGACGATCTCGACCTCCAGCAGCCTGGACGAGCGCTCGACGATATGGACGAGTTCCTCCGGTGTATAGAACTCCAGCCGCGCGACGATGCCGAAGCGGTCGCGCAGCGGATTGGTGAGCATGCCGGCGCGGGTGGTGGCGCCGACCAGGGTGAAGGGCGGCAGGTCCAGCTTGACCGAGCGCGCGGCCGGGCCCTCGCCGATCATGATGTCGATCTGGAAGTCCTCCAGCGCCGGGTAGAGGATCTCCTCGACCACCGGCGACAGGCGGTGGATTTCGTCGATGAACAGGACGTCGTTCGGCTCCAGGTTGGTCAGGATCGCCGCCAGGTCGCCGGCGCGCTCCAGCACCGGGCCGGAGGTGTGGCGCAGATTGACGCCCATCTCGTGGGCGACGATGTGCGCCAGCGTCGTCTTGCCCAGCCCCGGCGGCCCGAACAGCAGGACGTGGTCGAGCGCCTCGCGCCGGCCGCGCGCCGCGGCGACGAAGATCTCCAACTGCTCGCGGATCTTGCGCTGGCCGACGTACTCGGCCAGGCGCTTCGGCCGCAGCGCCCGCTCCAGCGCTTCCTCCTGCGGCGAGGCGGCGGTCGGGGCGATCAGGCGGTCGGTTTCGATCATCGCTGCTCACTCGGTTTCGAACAGCTTACGCGCCAGGCCGGACTGGCGGATGATCGATTGAAGAGTACCGATGCGGATCTCCGCATGGTCGGGAACCAGCACGGTGCGCGTGCTCGCACCTTCGGGCCGCTGCATCACCACATGACTTCCGCGTCGGCGAACCTCGACGAATCCCTGTTTCTCCAGCAATCGGCACAGTTCGCGCCCGGAGAAAACCCTCAGCCTAACCAACCGCTACCTCGACGCGGGTGACGAAGACCTCGTTGTGCAGCCGTGCCGCGATTTCCGCAGGGTCGGCCGTTTCGAGGAACAGTTCGATCGCCTCCACCAGGTTGGCCCTCGCATCCTCCACGGAGCCACCCTGGCTGGCGATATCCAGTTCAGGGCAGAGGGCGACGTAGCCGTCACCTTCGCGTTCGATGAGCGCAGTGAGTTGCCGTCGCTGGGCCATGGTGTTTCCTCCGTCGAAGTGCGCTGTCTGCCGTCAGGTGCGGGAATGCAGCAGTTTAACCGCCCTGGCCGAGCGTGGCCGCGCGACCCGGATAAAGTGTCCTTCCCAGCGTGCAAACGCCCTTGCCCGAGGCGTTGGCGACATCCGCAGGGACATCTTCGGATTCAGAGCTTGGAGAGCAGTTTGAGCGCCTGGCGGATTCCGTCGGAAACGGCGACCTCGGCCGGCAGTTGCTTCACCGCGGCCTGCGCCTCCTTCTCGCTGTAGCCGAGCGCGAGCAGGGCGTTCAGGACGTCGCCGCCGCTCGGATGCGCATGGGCCGGCATCGAGGGAACGGCCGAAGGCAGCTTGTCGCGCAGTTCGAGCAGCAGGCGTTCGGCGGTCTTCTTGCCTATGCCCGGGATCTTCGTCAGCCGTCCGGACT
>DATMWM010000027.1:0-7127 GCA_035562535.1 Rhodocyclaceae bacterium
GTCCGCACCGCCCGATTCGAAGGTGCGGGCGAGCCAGTGCAGCAGGTTCCGCCGGTGCCGCTTCGGGGCCACGCCGGCGAAACGCTCCCACTCCTCGGGGAACAGGCAGGCCGCGCCGCCGAAGAACCACTCCATGTCCCGCCGGCCGGTCAGGAAGATGCCGCGCAGCAGGGCGCCGGCGCAGGCGGACGGGTACGCCGCTGCGTAGGCCGCCGCCAGCGCCGCGCCCCAGGAACCGCCGAAAACCAGCCAGCGCACTATGCCCAGATGCGCCCGCAGCCGCTCGATGTCCGCCACCAGTTCCCCGGTGTGGTTGTGGCGCGTTTCGCCCGGCGGTCGGCTGCGGCCGCTGCCGCGCTGGTCGAACAGCACCGCTCGGTAGCGCTGCGGATCGAAGAAGCGGCGCTGGCGCGGGCTGCATCCGGACCCCGGTCCGCCGTGCAGCACCAGCGCGGGGGTTCCTTGCGGCGCGCCGCACTGCTCGTAGTAGATCTCGTGGCCGCCCGGCACGGGGAGATGGCCCGAATCGAAAGGCTCGATGTCCGGGTGGAGTCCGTCTGGCGCGTTCATGGGGGCCGATGGTAGCGCCGCCGCGACGGCGAGGCCACGCCGGGGGAAATCTCATGAAAATCGTGAACACGCATTCACGATTGCCACGGCGACCGGCCGGGTTAAACGCGGATAATTTGCATTCAGCAACGTATCACCGTTGCGGACCGACGCAGGGATGCGCCGCAGTTCCAGCAGTTACCCGACACCCGAGAGGAGACCACGATGACCTGGGAAACCCCGCAAGCCTGCGATCTGCGCTTCGGCTTCGAAATCACGATGTACATCGCGGCACGCTGACCGCGTGCCCCGGCCGGAGCTTTCGCAGCCGGCCGGATCCGAAGAGCCCGCGGACGCGGGCTTTTCTTTGGGGCCTGCACCGATGCGCCTGGTCGTCCTGGGTTCGGCCGCCGGCGGCGGCTTCCCGCAGTGGAACTGCAACTGCCGCAACTGCGCCGGCCTGCGCGCCGGCACGCTGCGCGGCAAGGCGCGCACCCAGTCCTCGATCTGCGCCGCCGGCGACGGCCCGGGCTGGATCCTGCTCAACGCCTCGCCGGACATCCTTCAGCAGATCCGCAACTTCCCGCCGCTCCAGCCGAACCGGGCGCTGCGCGACACCGGCATCGCCGGGGTGGTGCTGGTCGACGGCCAGGTGGACCACACGACCGGACTGCTCATGCTGCGCGAGCGGGGCGGGCCGCTGCCGCTGTGGTGCACCGATCCGGTCTTCGAGGACCTGACCGCCGGCTACCCGCTGCTGCGGGTGCTCGAACACTATTGCGGCGTGCATCGCCGGGCCGTGCCGCTGGACGGCTCCGGCTTCGAGGTGGAAGGCGTTGCCGGCCTGCGGCTCACCGCGCTGCCGCTGAGCAGCAAGGCGGCGCCGTACTCGCCGCATCGCGAGAATCCGGTCCCCGGCGATAACGTGGGCATCCTGATCGAGGACGCGCGCAGCGGCCGGCGCGCCTTCTACGCGCCCGGACTGGGCGAGATCGAGCCGCATGTCTGGGAGGCGATGCGCGCCGCCGACTGCGTGCTGGTAGACGGCACCTTCTGGACCGACGACGAGATGATCCGCCTCGGCATCTCGCACAAGACCGCGCGCCAGATCGGCCACCTGCCGCAGTCCGGCGCGGACGGCATGCTGGAGTGGCTGGGCGAGCTTCCGGCCGCGACCCGCAAGGTACTGATCCACATCAACAATACCAACCCGATCCTGGACGAGGCCGGCCCCGAGCGCGCCGAACTGGAACGCCGCGGGATCGAGGTCGCCTGCGACGGCATGGAGATCACGCTATGAGCGAGCCGGCCTGGAGCCGGGAGGAATTCGAGGCGCGCCTGCGCGAGAAGGGCAGGGCCTACCACATCCACCATCCCTACAACGTGATGCTGAATACCGGCAGGGCGTCGCCGGAGCAGATCCGCGGCTGGGTGGCCAACCGCTACGCCTACCAGATCGCGATTCCGGTCAAGGACGCGGCCATCCTGTCGAACTGTCCCGACCGCGAGGTGCGCCGGCAGTGGATCCAGCGCATCCTGGACCACGACGGCCACGGCGACGACGCCGGCGGCATCGAAGCGTGGATCCGGCTGGGGCTGGCGGTCGGGCTGGCGCGCGAGGAGATCACCGACCTGCGCCACGTCATCCCGGGAGTGCGCTTCGCGGTCGATGCCTATGTCAATTTCGCCCGCCGGGCCCCCTGGCAGGAGGCGGTGTGCTCCTCGCTCACCGAACTGTTCGCGGTGGACATCCACAAGCAGCGCCTGGCCAACTGGCCGGAGCACTATCCCTGGATCGAGTCCGCCGGGCTGCAGTACTTCCGCAACCGCGTCTCGGAGGCGCGGCGCGACGTGGAGCAGGGGCTGGCGATCACGCTGGACTACTTCGACACCCGCGCGGCGCAACTGCGTGCGCTGGACATCCTGCAGTTCAAGCTCGACGTGCTCTGGGCGATGAACGACGCCATGGCCCAGCACTACGGGGTGACGGCATGAGTGCCGGGACGCGCCCGCGCATCGGCCGCGGCTTCCGGCTGCAGTGGGAGCCGGCCCAGGACTGCCACGTGCTGCTCTACCCGGAGGGCATGGTGAAGCTCAACCGCAGCGCGGGCGAGATCCTCGCCCGCTGCGACGGCAGGCTCGCGGTGGCGGAGATCGTCGCCGACCTGGAACGGGCCTTCGGGAGGACCGGCCTGGCGGGCGACGTGGACGCCTTCCTGCAGATGGCGGTGCAGCAGCGGTGGGTTGAATGGATGGGCCCGGCATGAGCGCGCCCGGCCCGCCGCTCTGGCTGCTGGCGGAACTCACCTACCGCTGCCCGCTGCATTGCGTGTTCTGCTACAACCCGGTGGACTTCGCCCGCCGCGAAAGCGAATTGTCGACCGGGGAGTGGCTGCGCGTGCTGCGCGAAGCCCGCGAGCTCGGCTCGGTGCAGTGCGGCTTCTCGGGCGGCGAGCCGATGCTGCGCGAGGACCTGGAGGTGCTTGTCGCGGAGGCGCACCGGCTCGGGTACTACACCAACCTGCTCACCTCCGGCGTCGGCCTGGACGAGAAGCGCATCGGCGCGCTGAAGGACGCCGGCCTGGACCACATCCAGCTTTCGTTCCAGGATTCCACCCGGGAGGTCAACGACTTCCTCTCGCACACGCGAACCTTCGAGCTCAAGCGGCGCATCGCCGGCCTGATCAAGTCGCACGGCTACCCGATGGTGATGAACGTGGTGGTGCACCGGCTGAACATCGACCATGTCGGCCGCATCATCGGGATGGCCCATGAACTCGGCGCGGAATACCTCGAACTCGCCAACACCCAGTACTACTCCTGGGCGCTGGAAAACCGCGACCACCTGCTGCCTACGCGCGAGCAGCTAGAGCGGGCGGAGGCGGTCACCAACGAGTGGCGCGAGAAGCTCGGCGGCGCCATACGCATCTTCTTCGTCGTCCCGGACTATCACGAGAACCGGCCGAAGCGCTGCATGAACGGCTGGGGCGCGGTCTTCCTCACGGTCACGCCGGACGGCACCGCGCTGCCCTGCCACACCGCCCGCATGCTGCCCGGGCTCGAATTTCCGAACGTGCGCGACATGGGCGTGCGCGAGATCTGGCACGAATCGGAAGGCTTCAACCGCTATCGCGGCACCGGCTGGATGAAGGAGCCCTGCGCGTCCTGCCCGGAGAAGGGGAAGGACCTGGGCGGCTGCCGCTGCCAGGCCTGGCTGCTGGCGGGCGACCCGGCCGCCGCAGACCCGGTATGCGCGAAGAGCCCGCACCACGGCGCGGTGGTCGAGGCGGTCGAACGCGCCGGGAAAACCGACCGGCCGAACGTGCGCCCGCTGATCTTCCGCGATCCGAAAGCCTCGCTGGAACTGTCCGGGCGGGCCTGAGCGGCCGCGCCCTCAGTCGCGGCAGTGTCCGCTGCCGCTGTCGCGAAATGTTTGTCCGTCGACCGGCACGAACGCCCAGTCGTAGCCGCCGTCGCGCAGCGTGAGCCTGAGCGCGCCGTAGGTCTCGGCATTGCGAGCTTCGCTGCCCGGCCGGATCTCGCCGAAGCGGCGCAGCGGCGCGCCGCCGGTTCCGACCACGAACTGCCGCATGCCGCGCAGCGGATCGGGCCGGCCGTCCGCGTCCAGCGGCGCGAAGCGCTCGTAGTCGTGGTCGTGGCCGGCGAGCACCAGGTCCGCGCCCGCCTCGTGCAGCAGTCGCCACGCCGTGTCCATCCGGTCGTCATCGCCGTGGTCGCCCGAGCTGAAGCGCGGGTGGTGCCAGAACGCCAGCGTGCAGCGCGAGCGCTGCGCCGCCAGTTCCGCGCGCAGCCAGCGCAGTTGCGCGGAGCCCGGGCCGGCGTCGATGTTGCTGTTCAGCGCGATGACGCGCCAGGCGCCGATCTGCAGCGCGTAGTAGCCGCGTCCCGCATCCGGCGCCAGTCCCTCGACGTAGCGGTAATAGGGCAGCGCGCCGCGCGTGTCGTAATCGTGGTTGCCCGGCACCGGCAGCAGCCGCGGCCGCAGCGACCCCCAGGCGGGCGCAAAACATTCGTCGAAGTCGCGCTGCCGGCCCCTCGGGTAGGCGAGGTCGCCGAGCGCCAGGACAGGGTGCGTGTCCCCCGCCATCAGACGCGCGGTCCGGGCCGCCGGGGCCGATGCGGGGCCCGAAGGGCCGCAGTAGCCGATGTCTCCGGCGGCCCAGATTACGACCGGCGCATCCGCGCCAGGCGCGGCGACCGCGGCGCCGGCAGCGAAGCCCAGCGTGAAGGCGAGAAAGAGCGTCTGGAGGACTTGGAGCTTCCGCATTCCTGCACCGTGGGAAACGAAACAGGGGGGCAGATTACACTGCCCGGCAGCCGACATTCAGCGGGATCTGCCAGCCGGCCGCGAAACCCTCGCCTGCGCAGCCGGAACCTGCCCGCCAAGCCGCTCGTCCGCATCTCGGCAAAGAGGCGCACTCGCTTTGGCATGAGTTTGCAGGCTGTCACAAGGTGCTGGGGTGTCGGACTGAATTCCCAGTCAGGAAGCACCCGGACCAGGTGACCACCGAAGAGGTCCGCGCACGTTCGCGCGAGTTCCATCACCACACCAACTTGGCCTCGCCTTGGTGCGGCCAGCAAGCCAGGCATCCGGGATATCGTTGCCACCCAGTTTCTTGTCGAGACAGAGTTGGCGCAGTTTCGGTCACTCCAGGCCCAATGGCGCCAATTGCACGCCGGGCGACGCCAACAGCGCGTCGACGAACGCCACGGCATCTCCGATCGGCGTAGGCATCTGGAAGATTTTCGGGCTGGTAACCAGCCGCAGGAAGCTGGCCAACACCATAGGCATCAGCGTGAGCGTTGCGCCCGCCCCGGATGCGTTGACCGCCTCTTTGAGCCAGGCGCGCGCCACGGCATGATGAGGATGATCGGTGCGCGAAGCCGCGACCAGCACGTTCATATCAGGCGTCATCGCCCAGGGCATCCAGCAGGGACTTGTTGCTCAGCGGGTCAAGAACCGTCACCAGACCGCCGCGGTCCTTGAATACCGGCAAGCGAACCCGCCCCTTCTTCGCGGAAGCGACCTTCGCGCGGAGGCGCAGGTGCAGCCGTTCCTCAACCAGGCGTGTCAGGCTGGTACGTTGCTGGGCCGCAAGCGCTTTGGGGTCGGCGAGGAGTTGATCGTTGAGATCCAGGGTCGTCTTCATGGAAATACGATACAGATTTCTGTATCGATGATGGAAGTACCAAGACCCGAGCCTGTGAAGACCCGAATCGATCCTCACCGAATGCCCTTGCGGCGACGACCGCAAGTCAGAGTCCCGGAAGCTTCCAGCCGCCAGGGTCGGCCATCGGCCGGGAACAGGGGTTCGCCACGCCCGCCGAAAGCCGACCATGGAAATCTCGGGATCGGCGAAAGCCGGTGTCCCGACGCCTACCCAGAAGGGCCGGCCCAGGCCAAAATCCGTCACCGGTCGTTAGTCAAAATTACCGCATCGAACGTCGGCATTATTCTAGGAACCGGTGGCTCGCGGCGGGTCGTAGGGCCGCTGGCCGACTGCGCCTCGCGGCACCGAAGCCCTGCGGTTTCGTGGCGTTGCGAAAGTGCGCATGTTGTGCTCCAATGATGCGCGTATTGTGCGCACGTATCCATGGGGCTATACCATGACCGCAACCAGCGTTGCCGATTCCCCGCTGATCCTCGGCAGGGACTACGATCACTTTCTCGAGTATCTGCGCGACCCTGACACACCGGGCCCGGTGCTCTCGCCCAAGCGCTTCAGTCAGGCACTACACATAGACCTGCAGACTCTGGCGGAACAGGCGCACGTCCACCGCAATACGATCAGCCGCGCGCCGACCTCGCAGGGCGTCCAGCGCTTCCTACGGGATGCGCTGAAGGTGATCAAGGCGGGAACCGACATCGCCGGGGATGTGAGCCGAGCGCTCTTCTGGTATCGCAATGAGCCTCTGACGGCCTTCGGCTATAAGACGCCCGAGCAGTTGGTATCGGAAGGACGCACCGAGGACTTGCTGCGCTATGTTGCCTCGATGGAGGCGGGCGCTGCGGGATGATTTTCACGGCGCTTGACCAAGTCGTCGCTTACCGGATGCACACGCCCAAGTGGGCTGTGGCGCCCACCAGCGGGGCAGGGGCGGCCACGCACGGGGGACGGGCGAATCGCCCGGGTGTCGCGGCACTGTACCTGTCCCTGGATAGCGAGACTGCGGTCAGAGAATACCAGCAGGTTTCGATGCTGCTGCCACCGGGCACGCTGGTCAGCTATCACGTGACCGCGACACGGATCGTGGATTTCCGGCACGGATACCACCCGGCGCAGTGGTCACCGCTGTGGGAGGAGTTTTTCTGCGACTGGCGCGAGTTGTGGTTCAATCAACGCGTCGAACCACCGAGTTGGGTGCTCGCCGACGAAGCAATCGCTGCCGGCGCCAAAGGGATCCTGTTCCCGAGACGGCTGTCCCCCGGCGGAACAAACCTCGTTCTCTACACCGAGTTGTTGGGCGCAGAGGATGCCATCGTGGTTCATGATCCAACCGGCGCATTGCCCAAGAACCAAGATTCCTGGGCATAGTTCGCGGGCATGAATATTCAA
>DATMWM010000028.1:0-23421 GCA_035562535.1 Rhodocyclaceae bacterium
GGCGGCGCCTCCGGGAGCTGGTAGATGGATCTGCGACGCCTGCTGCGCCACCTGTTCTTCCCACCCTGGCGGCTGGGCCGCGCCTTCGCGCGGCGCACGCTCGAGGCGATCGAGCGCGCGATCGCCGCCTCGGAGGCCGGACACCGCGGCGAACTGCGCTTCGCGGCCGAGGCGGGGCTGGACCTGCTGCCGCTGCTGCGCGGACTGACGCCGCGCCAGCGCGCGGTCGAACTGTTCTCCGGCCTGCGCGTGTGGGACACGCAGGAGAACAACGGGGTGCTGATCTACGTGCAGCTCGCCGACCGGCGGGTGGAAATCCTGGCCGACCGGGGCATCGCCGCGCGCGTTCCGCAGGCGGAGTGGGACGCGATCTGCCGCGGCATGGAACATGCCTTCGGGCGCGGAGAGTTCGAGGCGGGCAGCCTGGCGGCGATCTCGAAGGTGAGCGCGCTGCTGGGCGCGCATTTTCCGCCCGGCGCGGTCAATCCGGACGAACTGCCCAACCGGCCGCTGCTGCTGTGAGCGGCCAGCCTACTCCGGATGCCCGACGTCCAGGTGCAGGTCCTGGCTGAAATGCTTGTTGGTGGCGCGAGCCTTGAGCGTCAGCCGGTGGGCGCCGGCCGAGCCGATCGAAAGTTCGTGGCGATACTCGCCGGGAAGCGCGACCGAGGTGGCGTGCAGGACATGGCCTGCGGCATCCACCAGTTCGACGTGCGCCGTTCCGCCGCCCGCGAGCTCGGCCTGGATGCGGAAGGCGGCGCCGGCAGGCCGGCCGTAGGTCCGCGGACTGCGGTTCGGGTGGTAGTCCAGATCGTTCAGGCGTATCGACCTGACCAGCTTGCTCATCGCGCGCTCCGGGGGATGTGGCATCGGCGGGACCATGGAATATAGGCGCGATCCGCCCGGCGCGCAATCGCAGCCCCGCGGGCCGAGGGCGGCCTTCCTCTGGTCGGAGCGCTTCCGCACGCGCAGCTACGGGTCGAACCATCCGCTGGCGATTCCGCGGGTTGCGCTGACCTTCGACCTGGTCGCCAGCTACGGCGGATTCGCGCCCGGGGAGATCGTCGAGGCGCGCCAGGCCACGGCTGAGGAACTGGGCTGGTTCCACGATTGGGACTATCTGGAGGCGTTCGCCCGTGCGGACGCCGAGCAGCGGGTCGATCCGCAATGCCGCGAGACCTACGGGCTGGGCACGCTGGAGAATCCCTACTTCCGCGACTTCTACACCGTGCCGGCGATCGCCGCCGGTGCCAGCATCCAAGCCGCCGAGTTCCTGCTGGGCGGCCGGATCGCTTTCAATCCTGCCGGCGGCATGCACCATGCGCGTCCCGGCGCCGCGCAAGGGTTCTGCTACCTGAACGACCCGGCCCTGGCCATCCTGCGGCTGCGCCGGGAGGGGCTGCGCGTGCTCTACGTCGACATCGACGCGCACCACGGCGACGGCGTCGAAGCGGCCTTCCGCGACGATCCCGAGGTGCTGACCCTGTCGCTGCACATGGACACCGGCTACGCCTACCCGTTTGCCGCCGGCACCTTCGAGGACCAGGGCAGCGCGGCCGGCGGATTCACGACCCTGAACGTGCCGCTGCCTCGGGGCGTGCACGACGCCGAGTACGAACTGATTTTCGACGCGGCGTGGACTCCGGCGCTGGAGCGCTTCCGCCCGGACGCGGTCGTGCTGCAGGCCGGCGCCGACGCGCTTTACCTCGATCCGCTCGCGCGCCTGAACCTGAGCACGCAGGGTTTCCTGGCGGTCGCGGCGAAGATCCTGGGCTCGGCGCCGCGGCATGCCGACGGCACCCCCCGGCTGATGGTCACCGGCGGAGGCGGCTATCACCTGCTCGGCGTGGCGCGCGCCTGGGCGGGGCTGTGGGCGCTGCTCGCCGGGCGCGACCTGCCCGAGGCGATCCCGCCCTCCGGCCAGGCGGCGCTGCGCGCCACGGGGTGGGATCTGGACGAGGACGAGCCCTACTTTTCCGCGCTGTTCCAGTCGCGGCTGGATGCGCCTTCGGATGCGCCGGTGCGGCCCGGGATCCGGGCGCTCGCCGGCCGCATCGCCTCCCACCGCTTGTTCTGGCGGAACTGAACCGGCCGGGTCCGGATCAGTGCGTGCGGTCCTCGAGCAAGCCGACCGCGTCGAACTGCCGCTGGTTGGCCTCGTGCCGGAGCTTGATCAGGTACATGGTCCCGGCGACGAAGCTGCCGAACATGACGATGATCGCGTAGATCGACATGTCGGCCTTGATCAGCGCGGCGTAGAGCCCGGTCATGACCAGGATGGACAGGTTCTCGTTGAAGTTCTGCACCGCGATTGAGTGGCCGGCGCCCATCAGGATGTGGCCGCGATGCTGCAGCAGCGCGTTCATCGGCACGACGAAGAACCCGGCCAGCGCCCCGATGATCACCATCAGTACCAGGGCGATCGTCGCGTCGCGCACCACGACCATGACCATCACCACCAGCCCCATGGCGATGCCCAGCGGGATCACCCGCACCGATTTTCGCAGCGAGACCAGCCGGGCGGCGAGGATGGCGCCGATGGCGATGCCGACCGCGACCACGCCCTGCAGCATGCTCGCCTTGGACAGGTCGAGCTTCAGGGCGGATTCGGACCAGCGGATCACGATGAACTGCAGCGTGGCCCCGGCGCCCCAGAACAGCGTGGTCACCGCCAGCGAGATCTGGCCCAGCCTGTCGCGCCAGAGCAGGCGCAGGCAGTGGTTGAAGTCGTGGATCAGGTAGAGCGGGTTCTTGCGCAGCACCTTGTGGTCCACGCCGGTGTCCGGGACGTAGAGATTGAACAGGGCGGCGATCAGGTAAAGGATCCCGATCACCGCGATGGTCATCTCCGGCACGGTGTTGATCCCCGTGTTGATCAGCGGCAGGTCGAAGGCCAGCAGGCTTTTGCTGACCGCCGGGGTGATCAGCGCGCCGCCCAGCACCGTGCCCAGGATGATCGCGGCCACCGTCAGGCCCTCGATCCAGCCATTGGCCACCACCAGCAGGCGGTGGGGCAGGTACTCGGTCAGGATGCCGTACTTGGCCGGGGAGTAGGCGGCCGCGCCCAGGCCGACGACGGCATAGGCCATCAGCGGGTGTACGTCGTAGAACATCATCGTGCAGCCGCCGATCTTGATCGCGTTGCTGATGAACATTACCCGCCACTTCGGCATCGAATCGGCGAAGGCGCCGACGAAGGCGGCCAGGGCGACGTAGGAAACGGTGAAGAACAGCTTGAGCAGCGGCTCGTATTCCTGCGGCGAGGACATGTCGCGCAGGATCCAGATGGCGGCGATCAGCAGGGCGTTGTCGGCGAGCGCAGAAAAGAACTGCGCCGCCATGATGATGTAGAAGCCGAGCGTCACGTTCGCGCCGCCTTGATGGGGCGATAAATTTTTTGGGGTAGCGGCGTTATACCACGCCGACCTGACCTTTGTTCGGTCGACGGGCCCGGTCGGGCACGCGCCGGACGTGCCGCTGCGGCATTAGGCTATCTAATGCGCCCCAATTGTGTTTGAATATCAGGCATAAGTAATCCGTCCGGAGACAGATAATGGCCGATCGCAGACTGCAGGTGTTCCATGCCGTCGCCAAGCAGCTCTCGTTTACCAAAGCGGCCGAAGTGCTGTTCATGACCCAGCCTGCAGTCACCTTTCAAATCAAACAGCTGGAAGAACATTTCAATACTCGGCTTTTCGATCGTGGCCATGGCCGGATCTCGCTGACGCCGGCCGGCGAGCTGGTGCTGGAATACGCCGAGCGGATCCTCAACCTGTCTTCGGAGCTGGATGTCCGGCTGGCGGAGATGACCGGCCAGATCGGCGGCCCGCTGCTGGTCGGCGGCAGCACGACGATCGCCGAGTTCCTGCTGCCGCGCATCCTGGGCGAGTTCAAGTCCAAGTACCCGACGGTGAAGCCGCGGCTGATCGTCGGCAATTCCGAGACCATCGAGACCCGGGTGGCGGAACATACGCTGGACATCGGGCTGATCGAGACCCGCTCCCACCACCAGAACCTGCAGAGCGAGATGTGCTGCGAGGACGAGTTGCAGGTGATCTGCAGCCCGAAGTTTCCGCTGGCGCGCTACAAGGAGCTGTCGCCGATGCAGCTCATGGAGCATCCCTACGTCAGCCGGGAGCCCGGCTCGGGCACGCGCGAGGTCACCGACGACTACCTGCGCAAGGGCGGGGTGGCGCCGGACAGCATGAACCTGGTGATGGAACTGGGCAGCCCCGAGGCGCTCAAGGGCGTGGTGGAAACCGGCCTGGGCTTCGCCATCGTTTCGCGCACCTCGGTACTCAAGGAAAAGGGCCTTGGCACCCTGATCACCATTCCGCTCAAGCCGCGGCTGACCCGGACCCTGGCGATGGTCTATCCGAAGGAGAAGTTCCGTTCGCGGCTGGTCAACACCTTCGTCGAGTTCGCCGCCAGCCATCTCAAGCAGGTGATCGCGATCTCCGCCTGAGCGGCCGAACCGAATGAGCGGGCAGGAGGGCCGGCTGCTGGAGTTGTTCCGCCGCCTGGACGCGCGCGGGCGCGAGAGCCTGCTGGATTTCGCCGGGTTCCTCGCCGCGCGGCTGCCGGTGCCCGGCCCCGGGCCCGGGCCGGTCGAGCGGCCGGCGCAGGAGTCCGTGGTCCAGGCGATCCGCCGGCTGAACCGCAGCCATCCGTCCCTGAAACGCCACCGCCTGATGCCCCGGGTGGAAAAGTTGCTGGCCGCCCACATGGTGGACGGCCGGCCGGCCGGCGAGGTGATCGACGAGCTGGAAGCGTTGTTCGCGGCGGAACACCGGCAGGCCGGCGGTGACTAAACCCGGTATCGACTGTCAAACGACCCGAACCCAATGCCCCGACCCATCCTGGCCACGATCGATCTGGACGCGCTGCGGCACAACCTGGGCGTGGCGCGCCGGCACTCGGGACGCGCGCGCATCTGGAGCGTGATCAAGGCCGAAGCCTACGGTCACGGACTGCTGCAGGCCGCCGAGGCGATCGCCGACCTCACCGACGGCTTCGCCCTGCTGGACATGCAGGACGCCCTGCGGCTGCGCGAGGCCGGCCTGCGCCATCCGATCCTCCTGCTCGAGGGCTTTTTCGATCCCGAGGACCTGACCCTGGCCGCCGAGCACGGCCTGACCCCGGTGATCCACAGCGTCGAGCAGATCGAGATGCTGCGCCTGGCGGCGCTGCCGGTCCGCCTGCCGGTCTATCTCAAGCTGAACACCGGCATGAACCGGCTCGGATTCCAGCAGGCGGCCTTCGAGGCGGCGCTGGCGCGCCTGCGCGCCCTGCCCGCGGTGGGCGAGATCACCGTGATGACCCATTTCGCCGACGCCGACGGCGAGCGCGGCATCCGCGAGCAACTGGAGCGCTTCATGCGCTGGCTGAACGGACGCGCCTACCCGCTCAGCCTGGCGAACTCGGCGACCCTGCTGCGCTTCCCGGAAGGCCTGGGCGACTGGGTGAGGCCGGGCATCATGCTCTACGGCGGTTCTCCCTTCCCCGCGCTGAGGAGCGCCGAGGATCTCGACCTGCGCCCGGCGATGACCCTGGAAAGCCGGATCATCGGCGAGCAGTACCTGCAGCCCGGCGACCGGGTCGGCTACGGCGGGGTGTTCCAGGCCGACCACGCGATGCGGGTCGGGGTGATCGCCTGCGGCTACGCGGACGGCTATCCGCGCCATGCGCCGAACGGCACGCCGGTGCTGGTGGACGGGCAGCGCAGCCGGACCGCCGGCCGGGTATCCATGGACATGCTGGCGGTGGATCTGACCGACCTGCCCGGCACCGGCGTGGGGTCGCGGGTGGTGCTCTGGGGCGAGGGGCTGCCGGCCGACGAGGTCGCCGAGGCGGCCGGGACGATCAGCTACGAGCTCTTCTGCGCCCTGGCCCGCCGCGTGCCGGTGGCCGTGAGGGGCAACGGGTAGCGTGGGCGATGGGGGACCCGCAGAGCGCCGGGCGCGATCCGCGGCGGGATGCCGTGCCGACCTACCGGGGGTTCCCCGGGAAGGCCGCGGCGATCAACCTGCTGCGCGTCCTGCACCTGGCCGGGGTGGTCGGCCTCGGCGCGATGCTGCTCTCGGGCGCGCCCTGGCAGGGCTGCGGCGCGTACTGCCTGCTCGTGCTGATTCCAGGCGGCGCGATCCTGGCCCTGGACATCTGGAGCCATCCGGCCTATCTGCTCGAGGTCAAGGGCGCCGGCATGCTGGTCAAGCTCGCCCTGGTCGGATGGATTCCCTTCGCCGGCGATGGCCGCGTGGCGCTCTTCTGGGCCGCGCTCGGCCTCTCAGTGCTGGTTTCGCACGCGCCCGGCAGTCTGCGCAACCGCCGGCTGATCCGCTGACCGGCCGGGCGGCGAACCCGGGCTTTGCAGCCGGCTTGCGGTCCGGAGCAATCCGTAAGAGGCTATTGACTGTGCCGCACCCTCCATTACACTAATTTATTTTCCTATCGGTCGTTCAACCATCCGAAGCCGAGCACGACGAGCACCGCGCGTGCGGTCCGCTCGTCCTGCGAAGCCCACTCCAGGAGCTATCCAACCATGAGCCAAGCCACCCCCGAATCCGCCGCCATTGGGGCGCCCGAATACGTGCGCCATGCCGGGCTAAAAGCCTGGGTAGCCGAGATCGCCGCCCTGACCCAGCCGAAACAGGTCTACTGGTGCGATGGCTCGGAGGAGGAATACCAGCGGCTGTGCGGCGAGATGGTCGCCGCCGGGACCTTCGTCAAGCTCAACCCGGCGAAGCGCCCGAACTCCTACCTGTGCCGCTCCCACCCCTCGGACGTGGCCCGGGTCGAGGACCGCACCTACATCTGCTCCGAGAAGAAGGACGATGCCGGCCCCACGAACAACTGGGCGCCGCCGGAGGAGATGCGCGCCAAGCTCAAGGACCTGTTCGCCGGCTGCATGCGCGGGCGGACGATGTATGTGATTCCCTTCAGCATGGGCCCGATCGGCAGCCCGATCGCCCAGGTCGGCATCGAGATCTCCGACTCGCCCTACGTCGTGACCAACATGAAGATCATGACGCGCATGGGCCGCAAGGTGGTCGATGCCCTGGGCAGCGACGGCTTCTTCATTCCCTGCGTGCATTCGGTCGGCGCGCCGCTGGCCGCCGGGCAGAAGGACGTGCCCTGGCCCTGCGAGCCGGACATCGGCCGCAAGTACATCGTGCATTTCCCGGAATCCCGCGAGATCTGGTCCTACGGCTCGGGCTACGGCGGCAACGCCCTGCTCGGCAAGAAGTGCCTGGCGCTGCGCATCGCCTCGGTGATGGCGCGCGACCAGGGCTGGCTGGCCGAGCACATGCTGATCCTCGGGCTGGAATCGCCCAAGGGCGGCAAGACCTACGTGGCGGCGGCCTTCCCGAGCGCCTGCGGCAAGACCAACCTGGCCATGATCGTGCCGCCCAAGGGCTTCGACAGCTGGAAGCCCCTGACGGTGGGCGACGACATCGCCTGGATCAAGCCGGCGCCGGACGGCACGCTGCGCGCGATCAATCCCGAGGCCGGTTTCTTCGGCGTGGCGCCGGGCACCTCCTACGACTCCAACCCGATGGCCATGGAGTCGATCAAGTCCAACGCGATCTTCACCAACGTGGTGCTCACCGACGACGGCGACGTCTGGTGGGAAGGCATGGGGCCGGCGCCGGCGCACGGCATCGACTGGCAGGGCAAGGACTGGACGCCGGATTCGGGCCGGGCGGGCGCTCACCCGAACGCCCGTTTCACCGCCCCGGCCGCGCAGTGCCCGACCATCGACCCGGCCTGGGAGGATCCGGCCGGCGTGCCGATCTCGGCCTTCATCTTCGGCGGCCGGCTGTCCAAGACCTTCCCGCTGGTCTACGAGTCCTTCGACTGGAACCACGGCGTGTTCATGGCGGCCACCATGGGCTCCGAGGCCACGGCGGCGGCGATCGGGCAGGCGGCGATCCGCCGCGACCCGTTCGCCATGCTGCCCTTCGCCGGCTACAACATGGCGAGCTACTGGGGCCACTGGCTGAACATGGGCAAGAAGACCGGGCTCAAGCTGCCCAAGATCTTCCGCACCAACTGGTTCCGCAAGGACGAGAACGGCAAGTTCGTCTGGCCGGGCTACGGGCAGAACATGCGCGTGCTCAAGTGGATCGTCGACCGGGTCAATGGCCAGGTCGGCGCGGCCGAGAGCCCGTTCGGCCTGATGCCGCGCTACGAGGACCTGGACTGGGGCGGCCTGGACTTCAGCAAGGCCAAGTACCAGCAGATCATGGACATCAGCCGCGCCGGGGCGCTCGCCGAGATCGAGGAGATCAAGGACTTCTTCGCCAAGTTCGGCGCCGCGCTGCCGCCGGAGCTGGAGAAACAGCGCCAGGCCTTCGCCGAACGCGCCGGGAAGGCGCCGGAGGTGTGGAGCATCGCCGAGGCGGCCTGAGCGGCGGCCCCGGCACACCCGATCGCGCGGCGGCCGGTCCATCGGCGGCGTGACCGGGGCGGCCCGGCCTTTCCGGCCGGGTCACTCGATAGAACGGTCGTCGGCGGCGGGGCCGCGTTCCCGCACGCCGGCGCGATACTTCCGGAAAGCAGGCAGCCGATATGGCCGAGGCGGACGACGGCGCTGCCCGATTGATCGGCGCGCTGGAAAGATGCGGCCTGGACCGCGCGGCCGCCCGGCAGGCGGCCGAGGACCTCCGGCGCAACGAAGTCGCGGCCATCTGCTGGAACGAGGACGACCGCGATGCTATCGTCCTGCACGCCTTCGAACTCGCGCGCGTCCGGGCGCTGCTCGAACAGGCGGCGCAATCGAGCCCGGATGCGGACGCGCGGGACGCGATCGCGCAATCGCTGCGCGGGATCGACGAGCATGTCCGGCTGAACCGCTGGCCCGCGCACGTCGCCGAGGAAGACCCGGCATTGCTCGCCGCCCTGTGGCGCCGCCATCGGCGCGAACTTGCCGATGCTCTTGCCGACGGCGATGCCGGGCGGATCGCCCGGCTGAAGGCGCAGGGCGATCACTGGTTGCGGATGCTGCTCAGGCCGCCGCCCGCGATCACGCCGGCGGGGACGGTCGGCCCGATCGAAGACTGGGAGCTCGGCGCCGGGCTGATCGGCGCGGCCGGCCGCCATGCGCGGGCGGTCGCCGAGGAGGCGCTGCGGGCCCGCCAGCCGACCGCCCGCGGCTTCCTCTGCGCCGTTTACGGCTGCCGCCGGATCTCGCGGCTGAACCGGCTGATCGACCTCCAGCGTATCGACAGCGGCGGCTTTTCCGGATCGCTGGTGCAGACGCAGGCCGGGCTTGCCGCGCTGACCGAGAACCTGAGCGCCGCTCGCGAGGCGCTCGGGCCGGAACGCTTCGCCCGGATCACCGCCGCCTGGGGCAGCCTGGACGCGATGCGGCTGATCGCGGTGCTCGATCTGCATCCGCCGGGCATCACGCTCGGGGGCTATCGCCTGGCCTATCCGGTGGAGCACGCGCAGGCGCAGATGCCACCCTGGATGGAGAGCAGCAGCACGGGCGAGTTGCGCCCAGAGCCCTCCGGCGACGCCGGCGTCTACATCCTGCTCGCCGATCGCGGCCAGGCTGGCTCGTTCGACGCCGCCGCCAGGGAAAGGCTGCACGCGCAATACCTGGATTTCCAGAACGATCTGATCCGGCCGAACTACGACGCGCTGCAGCTCATCGTCGCCCATTCGGACGTGATGACCCGGCTGACCGCGCAGACGATACTCGCGCTGCTGCGCCGGATGGTCGAGGCCTACCGCAGGATCGCGCCCCGCGCGGACGGGGAGGCGGCGCTCGGCCGCTACGAGGCCGTGGTGGCGGAACTCGACCGGTCCTGGCGGGACCTGTCGCAGAGCGACGAACTGCCGGCCGACCTGCGGCACAGGATCACCAGCATCGGCGAGGCATCGCCGGGCGACGGCGACACCGCGCACGCGCTGATCCGCTTCCTGCACGAGCGCGGCAACAGGGCGCTGGAGCGGCTGATGACCGCGGCGCGCGCCGACCTGACGGTCACGGTCGGGCGCATCGGCGGCGAGGCCGCCGAATCCTTCCAGATCGCCCGCCTGGACGATGCGCCGATCGTCGTGCGCGGCGTGGTGCGCCAGCGCGCGGTGGCGGCGATCGTGCGCGCCGCGCGCTGGCTGGCCGTGCCCATCCCCGGCACCTTCGTGCTCGTGCGCAACCACGTAAGCTACAGCGTCAGGCTCGGCGAGCACCGCGCCGAGCTGTCGGCGAACATCGACGCGCCGGACCGGGAAGGGTTCATCCGGCTGCAGAGCTACCAGGGCGGCGTGGAGCTGGCCCAGCAGCTGCGCGGCGCCTTCATCCGCAAGGTGCTCGCCGAGGCGGGGCTGGCGGTCACCTGCGACCAGGACGGCCTGGTCGACGCGCTGGTCGTCGGCGTGCTGAACAAGGACCACGGCGCGCGCAGCGACGCGCAGATCGAGGCGGCGTTGGTCGTCGTGCTGCGCCTGCTCTGGTCGCTGCGCGATCTGGACTATGCGATGGCCTATCTGTTCGCGCAGGAACCGGTCGAGGCCGGCGCCGGCGCGACGCCGTCCGAGCGGATCAACGAGTTCGCGGCATCGCTGGCGCGGATCTTCCTGGTGGAGGGCAGGATACCGTTCGCCTACCGCGGCGACGGCATGCCCTTCGACGCCTATTGCGCCTACACCGGCCCGGGCATGCACCGGGAGTACAGGGCCTACCTCGCCGAAGAGCGGCAGATGGCGCGTTACCGCCTGTTCTTCACCCTGAACGCACTGCTGCAGAAGTTCGACCTGCCCGCGATTCCCCCCGGTACCGGCGGCGTCGGCCAGGACGTGATCGACCGCTACTTCAACCTGCCGCTGCGCGACGCGCTCGGCCGCGGCGAGCTGAGGCTGGATGCGCGCGGGCGCCCGGAGCGCAATCCGGACTACCAGCCGCTCAAGCAGATCACCCGGGAAGTGGTCGCGCGCGAGGACGAGGCGCTGCGCATCGCCGTGCTGCTGACCAAGTCGGACCTCGACCCGGCCTACCGGGTCATCGGCAGCATCGACCGGCTCACCGTGCTCGGCGCCCAGAAGGAGCTCGCGCCGAACGCATGGCTGGCGATCTACGGCCTGGCCGACGACGAGAACCGGACGGTCCTGTACGCGTTCGCCGAATATGGCGCGCCGCGCGGCGGGGAGCGCTGGCTTTCGCCCGGGGAACTGCGCCGCTGCCTGCGCAAGGCCGGCTACCGGGTGGCGGACAAGATCCAGATCCCGGCGTTCCGCAAGCTGGTCTCGCACCGCCTGCTGGTCGAGCGGCCGCGCGCGCGCAGCCGGATCATGGGCAGCTCGGTGCGCGGGCTGCTGGCGTCCGTGGGCGACGGATCCGTGCGCATAGGGCGCGTCACCTTCGACCGCGCCTTCTTCGCCGATCCGCGGACCCGCGGCGGCCGCGTGCTGCTGGTTCCGTTCACCACGCCGGAGGACATCGAGGCGATCCGGGCCGCCGAGGCGGTGCTGGTCACCAGCGGCGGGCTGCTCAGCCACGCCGGCGTCACCACCCGGGAATTCGCCATTCCCTCGCTGATCCTCCCGCACGCGGAATGGCTGCATTCGCCGGACGGACTCGCGGTCCGGCTCGAGGAGAGGCACCCCGGCACGACGCAGAAGACCGAAGAGGGTTTCTGGGTCAGCGACTCCGTGGTTTCCGAGACCGTCACCGTGCGCGAGGGCGACATCGTCCTGGTCTGGCCCTCGCAGGGCGTGGTATCGATCATCCCGATGTCCGGACCGATGCTCGAACAGGCCCACGAGCTGATGCTCGGGATCGCATCCGGCAGCCGCGGCGCTGCCGACGCCGGGCGCTGGCTGGAAGACCTGGCCGCGGCCGCCGATGCCGAACCAGCGTTGGCCGATGCGCTGGCCGATGCGCTGGCCTTCATTCTCGCCGAGGCCCTGTGGGACAAGCGCATCGACCCGGACGCCCGCAGGCAGCTGATCGACGTGGTACACCGAGCCCGCATCGGCATGCGGCCGGACGGGCAGGGACTGCGGCTTCCCGAACGATGCGCGGCCTACGTCGAGGCGCTGGTGCGCACGGTCCCGGAAAACGCGTTCGCGGAACTGGAACTGCTGCTCTCCGAGGTCGAGCGCAGCATCGCCGCGATCGCCGTGTACTGGCGGGCGATCAACATCCTCGCCGTGGTCGAGCGGCTGTGGCGGCAGGTCACCGCGCTCGCCGACAGCCTCGCGCTGTCCGACGGCCGGATCAAGGTATTCGAGCGGCGCATCGACAGGCTGCGCCACCATCCGCGCATCGCGCTGCTGAGGACCTCCGCATTGCACGAGGTCGAGTCGTTTGCCCGGAGGAATCTGACCGAGGCCGAGCTTCCCGCCATTCGAAAAGCGCTGCGCCGGCTGGGCCACGGCCCGGGCAGGTTCAGGCCGCAGAGGCTGCTGCTGGTGTGCACCGCCAACGTCGATCGCAGCCCGATGGCGGAAATGCTGCTGAAGAGGATGCTGAGCGAGCAGGGGATCGGCGGCATCGAGGTCCGCTCCTGCGGCGTGGCGGCGATCGAGGACAGGCCGATGTCCGAGATCAGCCAGGCCCTGCTGCTGGCCGAGGATGGCATCTCGGCCGTCGCCCATCGCAGCAGGCGGGTCGACGAGGCGCACGTGGGCGAGGCCGACCTGATCCTGGCGATGGAACATGCCCACGTGAAGCGGCTGGCGGAGAGCTATCCGGAGGCGCGTCAGCGGATCTTCCTGCTGAGCGGCTACGGCCGGGCGCCCGAGATCGGCGACATCGAGGACCCGGCCGGGCAGGTCGGGGAGGCCTACCCGCGGATGAAGCGCGCGCTCGAAGTCGCGCTGGCCGGGGCCTTGCGGCGCATGGGCGAGGAGGGCGTGCTCGCCAGGGGCATGACCGCCTACCTGCAGGCCAGGGCCGAGGAACTCACGCACGCGAAGCGCGCACGGATCGCCGGCTGCGGGCGCAGCGTGGTGCCGCTCGAGGAAGTGGATGCCGATTCGGTCGAACTGGTCGGCGGCAAGGGCGCGAACCTCGGCGAGATCGCGCAGATCGTCAAGCGCCACGGCGCCCAGGTGCCGCCGGCGCTGATGGTGACCACCTACGCCTTCGAGCGCTTCCTCGACGAGAACGGGATCCGCGAGGCGCTCGCGCGCATGACTGCCGACATCGACGCGCTGCATCTGGAGCACGGCCTGTCCGACGAGGACCTGCGCGAGCAGATCGTCGAGGGGTCGGATGCGATCCGCGACCTGATCGCCCAGGGGACGCTGGATGCCGGCGCAGGTGTCGGCCGCGAGATCATGGAGGAGGTGGAGTCCTACGGCCTGAACGGCTCCTGCCTGAGCGTGCGCTCCTCGGGCCTGCAGGAGGACACCGAGGAGGCGGCCTTCGCCGGGGCGGCGGAGACCTACCTGTGCGTCAGCCCGTTCGAACTGCTCGACTGGATCAAGACGGTGTGGCGCTCGTTCTGGCTCACGCGCGGCATCCTCTACCGGAGCAGCCGGATCGTGCGGCAGGGGCCGGTGAAGCCGGCGGTCATCGTCCAGCAGATGTTCGAGTCCCAGGTCTCAGGGGTGATGTTCACCACCGATCCGGTGAGCGGCCGCGACGTGATCGTGGTCGAGGCCGGCTACGGGCTGGGCGAGGGCGTGGTCTCCGGCCTGGTCGACGTGGATCGCTACTATGTCGACAAGTTCGACGGCTCGGTGACCGGAATCCACGTCGGCAAGAAATCGTTCATGGTCACGCAGCACCCCTCCGGCAAGGGCACCTCGATCGTGCCGGTGGACAGCGAACTGCGCGACGCGCCCTGCCTGACCGAGCGGGACATCCGGGCGAACATCGCCCTGGCCCTGGAGGAGCATTACGCACTGTCGCAGGACATCGAGTTCGCGATCGCCGACGGCAGGTTCTGCGTGCTGCAGACCCGGCCGATCACCACGCGCTAGTGGTCTGCTTCGTAAATCAAGGAACCGGATGAAAACGATGGATTGTGGTCTGTGGCAAGGCGCGAACCGCAGCAATAGTTGTGGCTATTGCGAGGATGAGCAACGCCGCCACGGGCCGCAAGACGCGTTTTCATGTTCCGGCATTTGCGAAGCAGACCACTAGTAGGTATGGCTGGCCTCGTCGCCTGATGCCGGGCGGTAGGTGATGTTCTGCATCTTGTTGCCGCTGCCGTGGCAGGTCAGATCGCAGGTGCGCACGCCGCTGGCGGTGTCGATCTGCCAGCGCGGCAGTGCGACGCTCAGGCCGGTCACGTCGGGCGCGAAGTTGACCAGGTGCGTCTTCACGTTCGGCGGCGGCGCGGTGCCCAGGTAGGTCTGTGTGCCGTTGCTCAGCACTCGGTATTGCGTGTTGGCGGCCGACCGGTTGCTGTGGATGTCGTAATGGCAGCTCATGCATGAAGCCGTGACCGATTTGTTGGTCAGGTGGTAGGCGTGCAGATTGCCCCTGCCCTTGCTGCCGGGCGGGCTGCTGTTGTCGTTGAAGTTGGAACTGCCGCCGAGCAGGGCCGCCGAGTCGTGGCAGCCGAAGCAGAGATTGCCGTTGGCGTTGTTCCAGCCTTGCGCGGCGAAGTTGCGGCCGAAGCTTGCGCGCAGGATGGGGGCGAAGTCCGAGCCGTGCGCGCCGACCGCAACCACGGTGGAATCGGTGATCACGCCGACCGCGCCGGAGAAGGCGCTGGAGTTGTGGCAGTCCGTGCAGCGGATGGTCGAGCCGGTCGTCAGGCCGCCGCGCAGTTGCGCGGCGAGATTGGCCGATTGTCCGCGGCCTGGCTGGGTGACCGGGTGGTAGCCGGAGTTCGCGGCCGCGGTACTGAAGTCGAGGCGCTTGTTGCTGGTATTCGGTCGCGCACCGTTGAAGGTGTCGGCGTGGCACTTGAAGCACAGTTCCTGCTGCGCGAGCGCGCGCGATCCTGCGGGAATCGTCGTCCCCGCCAGATCGACGCCCGACACGCCGGCATGCCGGTCGGTGGCCGTGGCCTTGTGCGGGTTGTGGCAGTCGACGCATTCGACCCGTCGCGCACCCTGCTGCTCGTTGTCGTTGACCGGATGGCGGAAGACGTCGCCGGTGGCAGTGGCGAGCGCCGAACCGCGGGCGAAGTCGGCTTCGATGTTCGAGGTGGCCGGCGTGGCCGGCACGCCGCCAACCGGCGCCGTGTGGCAGGCGAAGCAGAGCGCCTCGCCGCCGCTGCCGTCGGTGCCTGCCGCGCGGTCGGTGTCGTAGCGCTCCACCCACAGTCTCGGGTAGTCCTGCGCAGGCGTGGCCGCGTTCGGCCAGCCGTGCGGCCAGTGGCAGTTGACACAGGCTCCGCGCTTGTCCGGGGTGTGCTTTGGAAAGGCGGTGGCGGCCAGCGCATCGAATCGTTGCGCGGCATTGGCCGCGCGATCGCGGTTGCCGCCCCACAGCGCTCCGGTGCCCGCATTGAAGTGCGACCCGGCGGCGCGGTCGGCGTTCGTGTGGCACTCGAAACACAGGCCGTTGATGCCCTGACGCAGCAGGAAGCCGTCGCCGAGGCCGCCGTTGGCGCCGCCGGAACTCTGGTAGTGCGGCGCATGACAGCTCATGCACTCGACCTGACCGGTATTCGACAGCGGCAGGCCGGCCGGCGACTGGAAGCTCCCGCCGGGAATCGGGATGCCCACCGGGTGCGAGCCCTGCGCCGAGGAAGTCACGTTGCGCGCCGAATGGCAGACCTTGCACATCTCGTTGTTTTCGTTCGGCTGGCGCTGGAAATGCCGGCCGATGCCGGTCGCCGTCCAGCCGGTGCCGGCGCCTGCGAAGGCCGGCGCGTTCGGGTCGAATGGCGCATGCCTCTGGCTGTGCTGGTCGTGGCAGGTCGAGCACACGACCTTCGGATCACCGAGCGTCGCGAAATCGGGCAGCTCCTCGGGCATGACGCGCTGCCACAACGGGCGCTCGAAGGAATCGACCGGATCCGGCAGGCGCAGATCGGTACGCGCGTACAGGGTCCACTGATCGCCCGCCCTGAACGACGGCGTGCCGGTCCCGTTGGCGAAGGCGAGGCTGAGTCCGTTCGAACCGATCGGGACGAGCGGGCCGGCGAGTACCGGACTGCCGCTGCTGCCGTTGCGCAGGCTGGTCCAGTTGAACGTGGCCGCGCCGACCTGGCCCGCCGTCACGATGGTGATCGTGTAGACCTCCTCGATGCGGCCGGTGAAATTGCCCATGGAGGCGATGCGGCCGCTCGATGCATTGCCCGACACCGGCTTGACGTGGCCGCTCGGGCCGGAATCCCAGCGATGCGAAGTCCCGCGGCCGGCGGTCCAGCCGGTCGGGCGTGGCTCCGGTGGGAACGCCTCGTCGGCCGGAGCGAACGGCCGCGCCGCCGCCTGCCCGGTGGGCACGTGGCAGGACAGACAGACGTTGGCGTTGCCGGCGACGCGGTTCAGCCGTCCGCCGGCCGAGGAATGCGCCACGTGGCAGGTTATGCACTGGACGTTCTTGCTGGCATCGTGCGGCGGATCGAGCGCGAGCGCGTTGCCCGGCGCCAGGTTGCCGACGACGCAGGCCGCCGCCAGGTGCAGCCATTTCAGAATTGCGCGGGCGTTCATCGGCTCCTCCCGCATGCGGAACGTGCGGCAAGGCGGACGGCTTCCCCGCCGCTGCGCAAACTCGTGGTGGCGGCAACGCATCGCACGTAATCGCCATGGTTGCGCCAGGCCCCGCCACCGGGCGGACCCTCGCATGGGCACAGTTGGGCCAGCGCACAGCCGGCAGCGTCGACCGCATCCCCCGCCGGCGTGCCGGGACAGGCGTCGAGCGCATCGCTTACACCGTCGCCGTCCGCGTCGGTCGGTCCGACCGGTGGCTCGATTGCCACGGTGGCCGTCGCCGCAAACTGCAGCGAGCCGACGCTGCCCGTAACCTCGACCGTGCCCTGAGTGCCTGCCCCGAGCGTGGGCAGCAGCGCAGCGCCATCCAGAGTCATGCGCAACTCGGGAATGCCGTTGCCGTCCCGGTCTTCAACACCGAGCGCCGATGCGGTCAGGCCGTTGATCCGCACCGATGCGGGGTCGATGTCGGTGGCTCGGTAACCCGGAATCTCGATGCTCGTGTCGACCGCGCGCGGCGGCCGCACGATCACCGGCGGCGCGACGCTGATCGACGCGGGCGCAAATCGCTCGGGATCGGCGAACGCGTCGAGACCGTAGACGTCGATGCGCGCTCCGGCGGTCGACGCGACGAACAGCCGCCCGGTGCCATCGATAACTACGTCGGAAGGCGTGCGCAGCGCCCCCGGCTCGTCGCCGAACGCACCTATCGAGGCCAGCACGGCACCGCTGGTACGGTCCAGGACGCGCACCTGGCCTTGGAACGCATCGGCGACGTAGAGGCGCCCGAGTGCATCCACGGCGAGACCCTGCGCCATGCCGAACGTCCGCGACGGTCCGCCGGAGGGCGGGATGAAGCTCGACTGGCTGTAGCTGCCCAAACAGTAAAGGAACGCGCCGCTCACCTTGTCGAAGGCCTGCACGCGGTAATTGAGTTGGTCCGCCACGAGCAGTTCCTGGCCGGCCAGGACGATCCCGGTCGGCGTGCGGAACTGGCCGTCGCCGGCGGGCAGATCGTCGGCCGGGGCCGGCGCACCGATCGTTCGCAGGTGGGCGCCAGCGCTGGAGTAGACCGTTACCACCTGGCGGGCGGTGTCGCTCACGAAAACCTCGCCGTTCGCGGGATCGACCGCGATGTCGCCCGGCTGGCCGAACTCACCGTCACCGGCGCCAAGCGAGAGGTGCTCGGTGCCGTCGGCAGCGTACAAGCTTACCCGCCCGCTGCGGCCGTCGCCGATCCACCATCCGCCGCTGGCGGCCGCGGCGACTGCTACCGGTTGACCCGCGGCGATGGCGAAGGCGAGCGATCCGTCCGCATTGCGAACGAGGACTCGCGCGCGCGCCGGATCGGCAATCGCCACCCGGCCGCGGGCGTCCACCGCCAATCGCGCCGGGGTGGCGAGGTCGGCACGCCAGCTACGCAGCCAGGTCACAGTCGGAAACGGGGAGACGGGCTGGACGCCGCCCTCTACCAGACAGGCAGCATGCGTCGGCAGGTCGAACAGGAGCAGGGCGGCA
The DNA here is from genome assembly GCA_035562535.1 of Rhodocyclaceae bacterium. Classification (GTDB taxonomy): domain Bacteria; phylum Pseudomonadota; class Gammaproteobacteria; order Burkholderiales; family Rhodocyclaceae; genus DATMWM01. The sequence continues at coordinate 18,085 of DATMWM010000028.1, forward strand.
AGCGCAATCAGGGCCTGCCATCGGCGGCCGCGGGGCAAGCGGGTGGTTGGTTGCTCCATCTGCGTCACCTGCCGGAGAGGAATGCCTATAAATAACATGGTTTTTCCGCTTCACCTATACGTGTTCGCGGTTGCCGCACGGATGCCTGCGTCCGGTTTGATACCATCGGCCCGACCGCCGCCCCATCCCCCCGCCCAGAGGATTGTCCGTGCCGAAACCAAGAAGTGTGCATGCCTGCACCGAATGCGGTGGCCAGACCGCCAAGTGGCAGGGCCAGTGCCCGCACTGCGGCGCCTGGAACACCCTGGTCGAGACCGTGGCCGAGTCCGCGCCGAGCGGACGCTTCGCCGCGGCGGAGGGCGGCGGAAAGCTGCAACGCCTGTCGGAGGTGAGCGCCCGGGAGCAGCCGAGGATCGCGACCGGCTTCGAGGAATTTGACCGTGTGCTCGGCGGCGGCCTGGTCTCCGGCGGCGTGGTGCTGATCGGCGGCGACCCGGGCATCGGCAAGTCCACCCTGCTGCTGCAGGCGCTGGCGCGGCTGGCGGCAGGCTGCCGGGTGCTCTACGTGAGCGGCGAGGAGTCCGCCGAGCAGGTGGCGCTGCGCGCCCGCCGGCTGCAACTCGACGCCAGCGGCCTGCTGCTGCTCACCGAGATCCACCTGGAGAAGATCGCCGCGGCGATCCGCGAGCACAAGCCGCAGGTGGCGGTGATCGACTCGATCCAGACGCTCTACTCGGAGATCCTGCAGTCGGCGCCCGGCTCGGTGGCCCAGGTCAGGGAATGCGCGGCGCAACTCACGCGGCTGGCCAAGCAGTCGGGCACCACGGTGATCTTCGTCGGCCACGTGACCAAGGAAGGGGCGCTGGCCGGCCCGCGCGTGCTCGAGCACATCGTCGACACGGTGCTGTATTTCGAGGGCGACGCGAATTCCAGTTTCCGGCTGATCCGGGCGTTCAAGAACCGCTTCGGCGCGGTCAACGAACTCGGCGTGTTCGCCATGACCGAGCGCGGCTTGAAGGGCGTGTCAAACCCCTCGGCGCTGTTCCTCTCCCAGCACGACCAGCCGGTGGCCGGCGCCTGCGTGCTGGTCACCCAGGAGGGCACGCGCCCGCTGCTGGTGGAGATCCAGGCACTGGTCGATACCGCCCACACGCCCAGCCCGCGGCGCCTGTGCGTCGGCCTGGAACAGAACCGGCTGGCCATGCTGCTGGCGGTGCTGCACCGGCACGCCGGCATTGCCTGCTTCGACCAGGACGTGTTCGTCAACGCGGTCGGCGGCGTGCGGATCAGCGAGCCGGCGGCCGATCTGGCGGTGCTGCTGGCGGTAATCTCTTCGATGAAAAACAGGCCGTTGCCGGATAAACTTGTGGTATTCGGTGAGATCGGCCTGGCCGGCGAGGTCCGCCCCGCGCCGCGCGGCCAGGAGCGCCTGAAAGAGGCCGCCAAGCTCGGCTTCACCCGCGCGCTCATCCCGAAGGCGAACACCCCGCGCCAGCCCGTGGCGGGCATCGAGATCCTGGCGGTGGACCGGGTGGAGCAGGCGCTGGAGCGGGTGCGGGAGTTGTAGGCTGAACCTTCCGAGCGGAGCAGGGCTGCCGACCTCTGCAACCGAGCCTGGCAAGTTTGCGCAAGCGTATGGGGCGCATTCACGCCGGCCCCCACGAAGTCCGTTCCTCGCCGATCTGCCGGCGGATTTCCCGAATAGTGCGGTTTCCCGGCGGCAGCGAAAGCAGGAAGTCGTAGGCGCTCATAGGCTCGGGTTCCGACTTCTTATCGGCTTGGCCGGCAACCGCTCGCGATCCGGAGGCGACAAGCCGCTGGAACTCCTGTTCGGTCAGGACGATGGCCACCGGACGGTTCCGCTTCAGGATGCGTACCGGACCCTTCTCCAAAGCTTGTTCGATCGCGGCGAGCCCGCGGCGCCTCAATTCCTGTGCCCGAAGCGTGTTCATTTCGATATATTCTGTTCTGAGTTAGATACTTAATTGCGGTAGTTTAGGAATTGCTAGATGATTTGTCCGCAGGCGGATTGCACCGGATTGTGAACGATAGTTACCGGGCTGCGCCCGGGCGCACTCATGATGAAGCATCCAGAGTTCCATATCCCAGGCGCCATGAAGACGACGCTAAATCTGCGCGACGATCTGGTCGCGGAGGCGAAGGCGCTAGCCGCGAGGGAACGCACCACGCTCACGAAGATTTTCGAAGAGGGGCTGGCGCTCAGGCTGCGGAGGCAACGGCGCGCGGATGCAGGGAATTTGGGAGTCCTCCCGGTATCCGCCCGTCGCGGCGGCTTTCGGCAGGGAATCGACGCCACCAGCAACCGGTCGCTGTTAGACGCGGCCGACGAATGATGCCTGACGTCAATGTGCTGGTGGCCGCCTTTCGCGCCGACCATGCGCAGCACGAGGTCGCGCACGCAGAGCTTGCCGGCGCGAGACAGGATCGGAGCCAAGGCAGCGGCTCGCTGACGCTGCTGCCGATGGTTCTGACCGGTTTCCTCAGGCTGGGCACCTGCGGCGACCAATGGCCGCTGCTACGCGACAAACTGCTCAGCCTCGGGCTGAAGGGGAACATGGTGACCGACGCCTGGATTGCCACGACCGTGGAAGCCTGCGCCGAGCACGTGGCGACCTTCGATCGGGACTTTGCCCGGCTGCTGCCGGCGCGGGACCTGACGTTGCTGTCGCTGAAGTCCTGAAGCCGGACGAACGATCGATGGTTGGGTCCGCGCTCGCGCTTGATCCGACTTAAAGACCGCAAGCCGTACCCAACCTTCCTTCCCGTCCAACCGCCGCACGGTGGAATACGGCGCTGATGCGCCTATTCCACCCTACCCGCTACTCGCTCGATTCGGCCGGGTCCTCGGCCGTGGCGGACGGCCGCTGCACCCTCGGTGGCCAGGCCAGCCCGAAGTCGGTGCGTTCCAGGGTGAGGTTCGGGCTGTAGGCGGGGTCGTTCGCGAGCAGCGTGCCCCAGCGCCGCTTCATGTAGTCGGCCTCGGCGGCGAAGCGGGCGCGCTTTTCCGCCGTGTCCGCGCGGCCGCGGGTGGCGGATTCGTGGTGGTAGAACTCGGCGTAGGGCGTCCACACGTTCCGGTAGCCGGCGGCCCGCACGCGCAGGCAGAAATCGACGTCGTTGTAGGCGACCGGCAGGTCTGCTTCGTTCAGTTCGCCGACGGCCTCGTAGATGTCCTTCCTGACGATCAGGCACGCGGCGCTCACGGCGGAGAACGACTGGATCAGGCTCGCCCGGCCGAAATAGCCGAAGCTCCCCATGGGCAGGCGGTAATGCGCGTGTCCCGCGACGCCGGATTCGCCGATTCCCAGGATCACGCCGCCGTGCTGCAGCGTGCTGTTGCCGAACCACAGCCGGGCGCCGACCGCGCCGACGCCCGGCTGCAGCGCGATGCTCGCCATCTCGCCGAGCCAATCCGGGGAGATGACCTCGACGTCGTCGTTCAACAGGCCGATCAGATCCCCGCGAGCCTGCCCGACCGCGGCGTTGTTCAGCGCCGCGAAGTTGAACGGCCGTTCGTCGCGCAGGATGCGTATCCTGCGGTCCTGCCCCAGTTCGGCGAGGTAGCGCAGGGTCGCGAGGTCGTCCGACCCGTTGTCGATGACCAGGATCTCGAAGTTGCGGTAGCGCGTCTTCTCCAGGACGCTGGCGATGCACGGGCGCAGATGGCGGGCGCCGTTTCGCGTCGGCACGATCAGGCTGACCAGCGGCTCGCTGGCGGGCAGCGCGTAATGGACGCGATAGCCGTAGCCGACGAGTTCCGCCCTGGCCGCGATGCCCAGGCGCCGGAAGTGATCGTTCAGCGCGCGTTCGCCGGCGACCATGGCGTAGGGCTTCGCGTCGGCGTCGTGCGAGGTGCTTTCCCCATGCACGCGCCAGTGATAGAGCACGCGCGGCACGTGGTGGATCTGGTCGGGCCGGATGCGCTCGACGAAGCGCAGGGCGACGTCGTAGTCCTGGGAACCTTCGAAGCCCTCGCGGAAGCCGCCGATCGCCCTGAGGATGTCGGCGCGATAGACGCCGAAGTGCGACACCAGGTTGTGCGAGTAGAAGAGGTCCGGATTCCAGTCGCACTTGAAGTACGGGTCCCTGCGCGCCCCGGTTTCGTCGAGCTTGTCTTCGTCCGAATAGATCAGGCAGAGGTCTGGGTTCCGGTCGATCGCCTCGGCGATGCGGAACAGGGCATCCTCGCTTAGCACGTCGTCGTGGTCGAGCAGCCCGACCCATTCGCCGGTCGCGAGTTCGAGCGCCGTGTTCGATGCCGCCGAGATGTGGCCGTTGCTGCTGCGGAAGCTCACCTTGATCCTCGCGTCCTGGTTCGCGTACCTGCGGAGGATCGAACCGACCTCGGGATCGGTCGAGGCGTCGTCGGCCACGCACAGTTCCCAGTGCGGGTAGAGCTGGGCGCGCACGGATTCGATCGCTTCGATCAGCCAGGCGGGCTTCGGATCGAAGGTCGGGAGCAGGACGGAGATCAGAGGCCGCCGGGCCTGGGTTTCGACGCTCGCCCGGATGCGCGCGCGGTCGGCTTCGGCGAGCGTGTCGTAGGCCTTCACCCAGCGCGGATAGGCCGTCCGCCGGCCCACGAAGTTGATGAGCTCGCGGACGAGCGCTGCCGGGCCGCGCCGCTTCAAGGTGCGCCAGGCCGCCGCAGCGAGCCGGCGCCTGTCCGTGCCGCGCAGGAGCGCGAATAGCGTTTGGAGTCCGGTCATCGTTGGGGCGCCCGCGGCGCGGGGGCGGTCTGTGCGGGCCGTGTGAATCCGATCCTAACCGATCGGGCAACGCGCGGATCCCCGGGAGCGTTGTCCCGCCGGCGCGCCGCGAACCAAAGCGCCTGCCGGCGGTCATTCAGCCGGGCCGGTAGAATGCACCGCAGACAGCCGACATGGAACGATATCTCCACATCTCTTACCCAAGCCGGACGCCGTTCGTCCGGGGCCTGACCGCCGCGCGAGGCCGCTGCTGATGCTCGCCTGGCGCATGCTGCTGCGCGACCTGCGGGCCGGGGAACTGCACCTGCTCGGCATCGCCATGGTGATCGCGGTGGCGAGCGTCACCAGCGTCAGCTTCTTCACCGACCGGCTGAGCCAGGCCTTGACGCGGGAGGCGAACCAGTTGCTCGGCGGCGACCTGCTGCTGGTGGCCGATCACGCCTTCCGGCCGGAATTTCGCGAGGAGGCGAAGCGGCGCGGCCTGCAGGTGCTCGGCAGCACGAGTTTCACCAGCATGGCGAGCAGCGAGTCCGGCGCGCAACTGGCCGGAGTCAAGGTGGTCGAGCCCGGCCATCCGCTGCGCGGGAGCTTGCGCATCGCGCCCGGG
>DATMWM010000029.1:0-2381 GCA_035562535.1 Rhodocyclaceae bacterium
TCTGCGTCGGCACCCTGACCGACCACGTCGCCCCCTGGCGCTCGGTCTACAAGCTGCACCTGCTCACCGACACCGAGATCACCTTCGCGCTCACCACCGGCGGGCACAACGCCGGCATCGTAAGCGAGCCAGGACGGCGCAACCGCAGCTACCGCGTGCGCACCCGGCCGTACGACGGCAAATACATCGATCCGGACGCCTACCTCGGCGCGGCCGAACAGCGCGAAGGCTCCTGGTGGCCTGCGTGGCAGTCCTGGCTAGCCGCACGATCGGGCGAGCAGCTTGCCCCGCCGGCGGTCGGCGCCCCGGAGAAGGGCTACAACCCGCTCGAACAGGCGCCCGGAACCTACGTCTTCCTGAACTAGGTCCATCAGCCTGGCAGGGGCAGGAGAACCGCCGGTCCCGGCCGCACGCTGAACCTTCCGCGCGCCGCGGTGCCAAATGGCACATGGTCGCCGATGCGGCGCAGGCGGGTACATTCGTGTCCGCACAGCCGGCAGCGGCGTCCTCCTTCGGGCTCGACCGTGCGCCCCCGGCCCGGGAGTCAACCAACGAGGGCGCGCGGCAGCGCACGGCACGCGCGAATCCGGCGCGTCCGGCGCTGCGCCGGGCAGGTCTCGGGCCTGCTCTCCTCAACCGTGAGATCAAGGAGGCAATCCATGAAACCAAGAGCGATGACCGTTGCTCCCTTCGCCGCGCTGACGCTCGCGGCCGCGCTGGCGCCCCTGTCGTCCGCGGTCGCAGCGGCACCGGACTGTCGCAGCGACCCGTTCTACGAGCAGAAAGTCCTCAACGGAGATCCGTTCTTCGGCTGCGTCCTGAACGGCATCCCGCAGGGATCCTATTCCACCAGGGCGCGCGGACCGGAGGGCCCGATCGCCGCAGAACGCGGCATGAAGCACGAGGGTTCGATGGCGCAGGGAATGGCACCTGCCGAGGTCTGGAAGCAACTCGGCGCGACCGACACCAACTGAAGCGCGCAGTGCGCCGGCCGGATGCCGTTCCGGCCGCGCGGACTTCGGTGGTACGATTCCGTGCAACCCAACCGGATCGTCCGCCGAGGTCCGCAGCATGCGATTGCCGCTCATCGTCGCCTCGATCGTCTGCTCCATCCTGCTGTCGCCCAAGTCGGAGGCGGCAGGCACCCCGAACAAGAAACCCGCTTCCAGCCGGAAGATGGGACTGACCATCCGTGTCGAAGGCGAAGGCTGGGGCAGCGCCCGCAAGGACGACATCGAGGCAGTGCTGTATGCGGTTGCGGACGAACTGCTGACGCGCATACCGGCGAAGCTGAGCGTCCCGATCGTGGTCAGCCACACCGAGGGCAGCCCGGTCGCCCTCTACGACAGGGGCCGTGCCGGCGAGTACCTCGTCGAACTGCACGCCGGGGGCACGCGCTGGCAGGAATATGCCTACGAGTTCGCCCACGAGTTGTGCCACATCATGTCGAACTACGAGCAGCATTCCGGCGCGGACGCCGGCCGCTACAACCAGTGGTTCGAGGAGACGCTGTGCGAGGCTGCCTCGCTCCATGCCCTGAAAGGCGTGGCGCGGGCGTGGGAGGCTTCCGATCCGGCGTCGGACTGGCAGGCCCAGGCGCCGCAATTGCGCCGCTTCGTCGACGAACTGATCGAGGAAGGCCATCGGCAGTTGCCGGCGCAGACCCGGCTAGCCGCGTGGCTGCGGGAAAACGAGGAGCGGATGCGCTCCGATCCCTATCAGCGCAGCAGGAACGAAGTCGTGGCCAACCTGCTGCTGCCGCTGTTCGAAGCCGATCCGGAAAACTGGGATGCCTTGTCCTACCTGAACCTGGATCCTGCGGACGCCCGCAACAGCCTGCGTGAGTACCTGCGCAACTGGTACGAGAACGCGCCCGCACAGCACAAGGACTTCGTCTACGGCGTGCTCGCCCTGCTCGGCGTCGAGGCCGGCGAACGGCTCGCGGCGGCCGACACCGCGGGTCCTCGACCGGACGCCCCGGACACCGCGCGCGCAGCCGAACCCGGCCACGCCGGAACGATCCTCGACCGTTGAGCCGGCGGCGCTACGATTCCGCTCAGGGCCGAACCGCCGGCGCTTCCATTTCCATCGCCCGCGCGCGCCACATCAGGAACAACTCGAGGTTCACCAGCTCGGGCGAGCCATGGTCGAATGGCTGCGCCCGCACGCCGGCCATGCAGCCGCGCAGCCGCCGCTGCAGCGACCCGACGCCCTGCCACTCCAGGCGATAAAGCGGGTAGCCGGTCGGGTGGCCCTGGGGAATGACGCTGCCTGCCAGCCGCCTGCCCCAGTTGTCGTCGTGGCACTGGGCGCAGGCGATGTCGACCTGCCCTAGCCGCAGCTCGAAGATTTCGCGGCCCGCCTCGATGAATGGCCGGCTC
>DATMWM010000030.1:0-3391 GCA_035562535.1 Rhodocyclaceae bacterium
CACCCGCTCGAAACGCCGGGCCAGTTCGAAACTGGCTCGCCCTGTGGCACAGCCCAGGTCCAGCGCCTTGCGCGCCGGCCGCCCCTGCATCGCCTCGAGCGCCAGCCGCGCCAGGGCGGTCGGGAAGTTCGGCACGCCGAAATATTCGTCGCCGAAGTGGAACTCCGCGTATTCAGAGAGCAGGCGGTCAGTTTCGTAGCGCGAGGACGGCAGCCGCCCCAGCGCCTCCGACACCACGTAGCGCAGGCCGGCGTGCTGGAAGAAGTGCCGGCGGAACGCATAGCGCGAGGCGCGCCGGCTCTCGTTGCCGCAGGAGATCCAGGAACCCCCCTTGATGATGTTGTGGCGCTCGTCGAAGGTCGGCGTGGTGAAGTCGTCGTAGATCGGGTGCACCGCGAAGCCGTCGAAGGGATAGGTCGGCGTCTCGGTCCATTGCCAGACGTTGCCGACCGCGTCGAACAGTTCGCCGTGGCGGAATTCGGTCACCGGGCAGGACGAGGCCCAGTGGTCCAGGTGCAGGTTGGCCGGCGCCGCCCGCCCCTCCGGCACGTCCGCGACCCCGGCGAACTCCGCCATCCGGTTCCACTCGTCCTCGGTCGGCAGGCGCACCGGCAGCCCGGTCTCGCGCGCCTTCCAGTTGCAGAACGCCTTGGCCTCGTGATAGTTGGTCTCCGCCGGCCAGTCCCAGGGCATCGGCACCTCTTCCAGCATCAGGCGAAGCTTCCAGCCGCTGCCGTCGGGCACCCAGAAGGTCGGATGCCTCGCCCGGGCGTAGCGGCGCCAGGCCAGTCCCTCATCCTGCCACAGGCCGTCGTCCTCGTAGCCGCCGGCCTCGACGAAGCCGAGGAACTCGCGGTTGCTCACCAGCCAGCGGCTCGCGCGGAATCCCTCGACCCCGGCCTCGTGGCGCCCGTACTCGTTGTCCCAGCCGTAAAGTGGCTCGTCGAACGCACGTCCCAGCCGCACCGTTCCGCCCGGAACGTCCACCAGTTCGTTCGTTGGCGGCTCGCCCGAGCGCCGGCAAGGCTCCCAGGCAGGGTGAGTCTTCACAAACCTAAGGTCGTGCTGGCGGATCAGCACGGACGAGGTCTCCAGGTGGATGCGCTCGTGCTCGATGCCCATCACGATCGTCCACCAGGGGTTGTCCCAGCCGATCGGTAGCGTCAGCGGCGCCGTGGCGATCACCCGGTCCACCGCCTCGCGCACCTTGTCCCGGTACTCCCGCACCGCGGCCGAGGTCGGCCAGTCGTAGTTCGCCTCGTTCAGGTCGTCCCAGCTCATCTCGTCCACGCCGACCGCGAACATCGATTCCAGGCGCGGGTCGATCCGCCGCTGCAGCAGGCCGGCCAGGGTCAGCTTGTTCACGAAGAAGGTCGCCGTGTGGCCGAGGTAGAAGATCAGCGGGTGGCGCAGGCTGATCGGCTTCACCCGGTACGCCTCCTCGCCGGCCAGCACCTCGAACAGGCGCTCGTAGGTGTCGAAGCTTTCGTGGAAATAGCGGCCCAGCGTCGCGCGCATCGCCTGGGTATCGTCGCCGCCGAGCCAGGGCGTGCGGGTGAGCAGCGGGCGGTTCATGCCGATTCCGGTTCCGGTTCTGTGCGGGACCGGTATTTTCCCCGCAGTCCGCTGCCCTGTCACCACGGCCGATTCGATACGGCCAATGTACGAACCCGAGCTGATTGACTGCTAATATCAGCCCCGCTCAAACCCGAGGACATTCCGTGACCCTGAACGAACTGCGCTACATCGTCGCCGTCGCCCAGGAGATGAACTTCCGCCGCGCGGCCGAACGCTGCTTCGTCAGCCAGCCCGCGCTCTCGCTCGCCATCCAGAAGCTGGAGGAAGAACTCGGCCTGCGCATCTTCGAGCGCAGCAAGACCGAGGTCAGCATGACGCCGATCGGCGCGCGCATCGTCGAACAGGCCCAGCGCACGCTGGAGGAAGCCGGCAAGGTCAAGGAGATCGCCCGGCAGGGCCGCGACCAGCTGGTCGGCGCACTGCGCCTCGGCGTGATCTACACGGTCGGCCCCTACCTGCTGCCCGAGCTGATCCCCGAACTGCACCGGCTCGCCCCGGAGATGCCGCTGGAGGTCGAGGAGAACCTCACCGAGAACCTCGACGCGCTGCTGCGCAACGGCCGGCTGGACGCCGCGATCATTGCCCTGCCCTTCGACCTGCCCGGCGTCCAGACCCTGCCGCTCTACGACGAGCCCTTCGCCGTGGTGGTGCCCGAGGCGCATCCCTGGGCGGCGCGCACGGCGGTGCGGGCCGACGAACTCGCTGCCCAGAAGGTGCTGATGCTGGCCAGCGGCCACTGCTTCAGCAACCAAGTCGTGGAGGCCTGTCCGGAACTGCAGCGCCGCGGCGGCGAGATCCAGCACGGCAATTCCCTGGAGACCATCCGCAACATGGTCGCCTCGGGGCTGGGCATCACGGTGCTGCCCTGCAGCGCGAACACGCCCAAGTACCTGAACGCGCTGCTGCGGGTCATCCCGTTCGAGCCGCCGGCCCCGGCCCGCCGCATCGCGCTCGCCTGGCGCCGCAGCTTCGCCCGCGACAAGGCGATCGACACGCTCGCCGAGGCGGTCGCAGCCGCCGCGCTGCCCTGCGTGGCCAAGCTCGCACGCGCTTGACGCCCGACGGCGGGATAGGACCGAGCCCAGCCCCGCCCTTCGATGTATCCATGTAGGGTGGAATAGCCCGCAGGGCGTATTCCACCGTCTTCGCGCGAACGGTGGAATACGGCGCCGCTTCGCGCCGCCTATTCCACCCTACGCATCATCGCGGCGCGTATTCCGCCGTCCGCGCTACCCACCCTCGATTTCGGCACGCAGCCGCGAGAGCTCAGGCGCCTGGTCCGCGTAGACGATCTCCACCTGTTCGCCTTCTCTCGGCGCCGCCGCCGCCGGCAACCGGCCCGCGCGAACGTAGGTCTCCCCGGTGAAGGGATGGCGGAACCGGTATTCGACCCGGACCGACCCGTCCCCGGCCGGCACGACGCCGGTGACCGTGGCCTTGCCGAGCACGCCGTCGCGCCTCAGGTCCGGCTCGCGCCGGCGGCGTGCCCGCGCGACCCACCAGGCGTAGGCGATCCCCGAGGCGAGGGCGATCGCGAGGATGATCGATACCGATTCGAGCCGCATGGTCCGGATCTCGTCGCAGAGTCGTAAGTGAGTCAGTACTTCTTCATCGGGGCCGGTGCCGGCACGTTGACGTTCTGCTGCTGCTGGAACTTCTCGAACTGCTGGGCGGCCTGGGCGCGGCTGCTGTCCACCTTCTGCTGGAAGTTCTTCAGCGTGGCCTGCAGGTTGCGCGCCGCGGCTTCCGCCTCGGCACGGCGGGCCGCGTCGATCTGCCGGGCCTGGCTCGCTTCCTCGGCGACCTTGCGGAG
>DATMWM010000031.1:0-2801 GCA_035562535.1 Rhodocyclaceae bacterium
GGCGATGGCGACCAGGAAGAAGCGCGGCTCGCCCCACGCGTAGAAGAAGGCGCTGGCCGCGAGCAGCACCAGGTTCCGGTGGCGCCGGCCCGCGGCCCAGTAGAGGGCGAAGACCAGCGGCAGGAACAGGAACAGCGCGAACGGGGAGTAGAACAGCATCGGGGCGGCGCGTCGTCTCTTCGGCTCGGGCGGCGCCGCGCGTCCACAAGGCGCGCCCTGCGGGACGACGGATGCTTCCGGGAATCGCGGCGCCGTGATGATACACGCCGCCGGAGGCCGGCAGGACCGCCCGTCGCGGGCGATCCTGCCGGCGTGGTTGTCAGGCGAAGCGCACCCAGAAGCCGAGCACGCCGGCCAGCACGCCGAAGCCCATCAGCCAGTGGGCGCGGCGGATGCCGAGCACCGGTTCGCCGCGCTTGTAGCCGGTGACCATCGACTTCGCCAGGTTCTCGCCGTGCAGCAGGCTGCTGGCCAGCACGCCGGCGACATGCACCGCGACCACGGCCAGCATCGCGTTCGACAGGCCCTCGTGGAGTTCCTCGAACAGCTCGCCGCCGAAGTCGTTGTAGGCGGCGAGCCCCGTGACACCGGCCGCCAGGGTCAGGCCGAGCAGCAGGTAGATCGCCCAGCTTCCGGCCGGGTTGTGGCCGAGGTGGTGCTCGGGCCGCAGCTTCGCCACCGAGCCCAGGTAGCGCAGTACCGCCCGCGGCCCGTAGGCGAAGGAGGCGAAGCGGGCGTAGCGCGTGCCGACGAAGCCCCAGAGCAGGCGGAAGCCGACCAGGCCGAGCATGGTGTAGCCGAGCATGACGTGGATATCGCGGAACTTCTCGGACTCCGCGGTCAGGAAGGCGCCGGCGAAGCTCAGCGCCAGCAGCCAGTGGAAGGCCCGGGTGGGCAGATCCCATACGAGTATGCGGTTCATCTGTCGATCCTCCTTCAGCGCGGCACGCGCAGGCTGCGCTCGCCGTAGTCGCCCTGCGCCGCCTGGGTGTGGCAGGCCTCGCAGTTGGCCGGGCTCTTGACCTTGGGATTGCTCCACACAGAGGCCGGCAGCTCCTCGCCGTGCTCGTGGCGGAACCAGCGGGTCTCGCTGATGCGCAGCGGCGCGCCGTCGGCGGAAACCTTCTTCTTCGTGCCGGCCGCGGCGTCGAGATAGTCGCCGATCTCGCGGGCGGTCTTCGCATCCAGGCTGGCGTCGGTGCCGAAGTGCTTGTCCAGGCCGGACATGAGCTTGCGCCAGGAGGCCGCGGGGAGAAGCTGCGGCGGATAGGCCACGTGGCAGGAGGCGCCGCACTCGGCCTTGTACGGCTCGCTTGTCAGCGGATAGACATGGCCGTCGGCGCGCGCCGGCCCGGTCGCCAGCGCAAGCGCCGCCGCGGCGAACAGCCCCGGGAACGCCCGGTTGACTCTGGATCCGATCATGTTCATGGCATTCCTCATTTCTTCACGGTGACGAGCCAGGCGAGCAGGTCGCCCTTCTCCTGGGGGCTGCAGACGCGCCCGAGCACGTCGTTGCAGTTGCGCTTGAACCACTTCTCCACCTTGGCCGGGCTGGCGAAGCGCTCGGCGTTCGCGGCCGGGGCGAGCGGCGCGACCTCCTTGCCGGTCTTGGCGTGCTTGCCGGTCGCCGCCGGATTCTGGGTGTGGCAGGAGGCGCAGCTCCATTCGCCGCCGTGGGTGGCCTTGAAGAACTGCTCGCCGCGCTGCGAGGAGAGGCCCTTGAAGCCCGGGTCGGCGGCGCGCGCCGCGCTTTCGAATTCCTTGAGGAAGTCGGCCGGCGTCTCCGCCCGCAGTGCCGGCGCGGTAAGCAGGGCCAGGCTGGCGGCGACGGCCGGGACGATCGATCTGAATCGCATGTTGTGTGCTCCATCGTGTGTTGCGATGGAGCGGACGATACGCGGCCGACCTTAAATCTCTCTTAAGGGACTTGCACCGCCACGCGGGCGCCGTCCTTCAGTTCGTTGGCCGGGTGGCGGACCACGGCCTCGCCCTCGCGCAGGCCGGAGCGGATCTCGGCTTCCTGGGCGCCGCGCTGTCCCGGTTCCGCCGTGCGCAGCCGGGCGCGGCCGCCCTCAACGACGAACACCGCCCAGGCCTCGCCCTGGCGGAACAGCGCGCTCACCGGCACCTTGAGCACGTGCTCGCCGCGCCACACCACGATCCGCACCTCGACCCGGTAACCGTCGCCGAGCGGTCCCGGCGGATCGACGAAATCGCCGATCACGTTGACCCGCTGCTCCTCCACGCCGAGCGCGGACACCTTGGTGAAGGCATAGGGCTCCACCGTGCGCACCCTGCCGCGCAGCGTGCGGCCGCCGCCCCAGCCCTCGATGAGCATGTCCATCCCGGGGCGCACCTTCACCGCCTCCTGGGAGAGCAGATCCACCACCACTTCCATCTTCTGCGGGTCGCCCAGGGTGAGCAGCGGCGCCCCGGCCGCGACCACCCGCTCGCTCTTCTCGGCGATGCGCAGCACCCGCCCGGCCACCGGGCTGCGCACCGGGACCGCCCCGCCCTTCTGCTCGTCCAGCGCGAGCCGCGCGGCCCGCGCCGCGCGCAGGTCGGCCTCCGCCACACGGATATGGGCCTTCGCCCCGTCCAGGTCGTTGGAGGCCGTGCTCTCGGTGACACGCGCCCGCTCCGCCGCCTGGGGCGAGACGAACTTGTCGCGCACCAGGTTCTCGACCCGCTCGCGGTCGCGCCTGGCCTGGCGGAAGTCGGCCGCCGCCCGCTGCTCGCGGCTTCTCGCCTCGGCGAGCGCCGCCTCGGCCGCGGCGATGCGCGCGAGTTGCTCCTCGCGC
>DATMWM010000032.1:0-3384 GCA_035562535.1 Rhodocyclaceae bacterium
TCGAAACGGAGCGCAACGATCCGCGCTTCGTCGATCGCGTCATGACAGAGATGCAGGAGGAACTGGAAAAGGCGGACCTGTTCCTGACCGAACTGTGCTCCGGCGCGGCCCATGCGCGCATCGCCCGGCTGCTGCTGCATCTGCGCGAGGGGGGCGACGAGGCGTGCTTCCTGCCGATGCGCGAGGAGATCGGTTCGCTGCTCGGCGTGACCATGGAAACCGCGAGCCGGATCGTCGCCGAGGTCCGCCGCGACGGCCTGATCCGGCCGACCGACGACGAGCAGCGCGTCGCGCTTGACATTCCGCGGCTCGAGGCGATCGCCGCCAGCTAGCGCTGCCAGCTAGCGCGAACGGCGATCGCCGCGGCGGGCAGGGCGTCCCGCCGCGCAGGCTCAACGGCGCCGGAAGATGACCTCATTGCGGGCGTAGCCCAGCGCCAGGTAGTTCGGCACGTAGTCGACCACCGGTTCGAGCACCGCCATCCAGGCGCCGCCGTTGATCGCCAGGTCGGCCGCGCGCAGCCGGGTGCCCTTCAGCACCGAGGCGTCGTCCGCCGGCAGGTAGCCGCCGGGGGCGTTCGGCACGAACCAGTTGAGCAGCAGTTGCCTGCCGCTGGTCCTGACGTAGGCGGCCTTGCCGTCGATGTCCACGCCGGCGCGGCCGGCCACGATGTCCTCGCTGCTGACCTTCAGCCCCAGGGCGATCAGTTCCCGCGCGTTGTAGTACTTCCACTGGTAGAGCGGCATCTCGCCCTTCATGCCCATGCCGATGTCGGCCAGAACCTTGCGCGTCACCGGCACCGGCGTGCTCAGCGCGCCGCCCTCGCCGTGGCAGTCCATGCAGCCGCGGCGCCCGGCGCCGAGCGCCTGCTCCTTCGGCCGCACGCCGTGCCCGCCGAGCGTCACGCCGTTCGAGAACGCCGGGTAGTAGCGGGTGGCCGCGGCGGAGGCCCCGTTCATCTGCAGGAACATGCGGATCAGGCTCTCGTCTGGCACCTTCATGGTGATCGGCTGCGACGGCGAATCCAGGAAGGGATACCACTGGTAGTCCGGCGGCAGGCCCATCGGCCGGTTGAAGCCCTGGAACTTCGCCAGCCCCATGTTCGCCGCGGCCAGCATGTCGAAGCGGTAGGCCAGGCCCGGGTCGATGATGCCGTCGCCGTTGAGGTCCCAGGGCGACCCGCCGCCGACCAGGTAGTGCTCGAGGCCGAAGGTCTGCTTGTCGAACTGAAGCATGTTCGGGAAGACCTGCATCATCGCCATCGCCTGGCGCCGTGGGTCGGGCGAGTAGAAATCCGTGAGCCATATCGTTCCGACGTCCACGTCCTGGTCGACCAGTCCGAGCGCCGAGAACACCATCGGGTTGTAACCGCCGGCGAGGAAGCGGTACATCGAGTGTGCGTTGTAGGGCAGGCCGGCCGCGTTGGTCAGGGTGTCGTTGCGGAAGAAGCGCGCGTCGAACACCATGCCGTTGGCCATCGGCTTGAACGGGGTGATCTTCGCGTTCGACGAGCCGCGCACCGCCAGCGTCTGCGCCAGGAACGAGGTGCCACCGTTGAACCAGACCAGCGTCGGCCGCATCCGGTAGGCCTCGAAGTCCGCCGCGATGTCCGCCGCGTCCTCGGCCCAGGTGTGGTCGGAGTTGATCAGCCGGGTGTCGCGGCCGTTCGCGTTGCGCCCGAACAGCAGGTGGCCGCCGGTGCCATAGAGCGAGTAGGTGATGCCGCCGCTGGCCGGAATGTGGCAGGTCTCGCAGGCGATCGCGGCGATGTGCCGGCTCGAATGCACCTGTCCGCGCAGGTCCGCCGGAGCGTGGCACTTGGCGCAGGTGACGTCGGTCGCATCGCCAGGGTCGGACACCGTTCCGGCCGGCGGCGGCGGGTAATCGGCGGCAGCCAGGTCGCCGCCAACATTGTGGCCGCGGACGAACTTGTGGCCCGAGGCCGGGTGGCAGACCGTGCAGCGGTTCTTCGCGCCGGCGAATGGCCCGCTTGCCGCGGTGGCGTGCACGTCGTAGCCTTCCGCGAACAGCGTGGCGCGCTTGTAGCCGGTGCGCGCGTGCTCGTGGCAGCGCAGGCAGGTCTTCTCGCTGGTCGGGCCGATCGAGAGCACCGCGGCCGGACTCCGGTCCTGGGCGATCGTCGGCCAGGGCTTGTCCGGCGCGCCGTCGCCGTCGGTGTCCATCATCAGCGGCGCGAAGCTGCCGTCGGGCATCCGCAGGATCGGGTCAGGATAGCCGTCCTGGTCGAAGTCGCCGTCGTCGTGGGCGGCGCGCGCGAAACCCGCCGGCACCGGCGCCGGCGCGCCGCTCCAGGCGTAGCCGGCGACCGAGGCGAGCCTGCCCTCCGGCACCGCCTTGTAATCGGACGAATGGCAGATCAGGCAGTCGATGCCCGCATTGACCACGCGTTCGGCCTGCCAGGCCGCGTCGGGGAGGCCGGCCATCGCGAAGGACGCCTGGAATGCGCTCTGCATCACCGGCAGGTAGCGTCCCGTGTGGCACTTGCCGCACTCGGCCAGGTTCGGGTCGGACACGTAGTTCACCATCGCCGAACTGCCGGGCAGGCCGCAGGCGCGGTCGAGCATGCCGTGGCTGCCGCCGCCCGGGAACATCACCCGGCTGGTCGGCGCCTGGGTGGTGAAGTGCACCGAGGACTTGATCTCCGAAACCGCGCCGGCATGGCATTTCGCGCACAGCGCGCCCGACAGGTCGCGCTTGACCGCAGCCACCGTCACGACCTCGCCCTGGACCACGTAGGTCTGGGCGACCGGGTCGTGGCCGAAATCGTGCGCTGCGATGGGGGAAGGGGCATCGGCGCGCGCCATTGCCGCGACGCCGAGAGCCAGGGTGGCGGCCAGCGGCAACGCCCGGCCGGCCAGTCGGGAACGCATCGAACGCATCATGTTGACCTCCGCCTTTGTCTGCAGGGACTCGGACCGGACGATCCGGACCCGGCTTGCAGCAAATCAGTGAATACCGATTTGCTGAATTAGCGGTGACTTATTAGCGCCGCGTCCGACCGATGACGTTGAGATTTCGCAAGGGGCGGCCCACGGTCGTGGCTGCGCTCGGGAAATCAGACGGATAGCGCTTGCGGCATGGCGCCGCAGGCACCGTCGCCGGGCCAGGGGGAATCCGGGACGGCCGTTCAGAGGTTGTGAAGAAATCGTCGCGAGCAGCCCCGAGCGCAAGGCGCCGCGGAGCGCGCGACGAGACATATCAAATAGATAGGCGAGGAGCGCGCGAGCACGCAACGCAGCGATCGGGACGCGCAGTAGATCTATTCACAACCTCTCAGCCGTTGTAGACCAGCCCGCCGCGCTGCACGTACAGGTCGAGCACGTCGCGCGCCGGCTCGGCCATGACGCCGCGGACGATCTCGAC
>DATMWM010000033.1:0-2199 GCA_035562535.1 Rhodocyclaceae bacterium
GCTGCCGTAGATCACCTCGAAGCTCGCCGGCAGCCGGCCGTCGCGCCGAATCTGCTCGTAGGCCGAGCGCACCTGCCGCCACAACGCCGGGCGGGTGAGCCCGCGCCGGCGCCCCGCGGCGGCATTGACCGCGCCGCTCGCCCGCAGGTCGTCCGCCAGCGCGTCCAGGTCGGCATAGGTCAGGGTGATCATCTCCATGTCCATCACCGGCTCGGCGAAACCGGCCGCCACCAGCAGGTCGCCCAGGTCGTGCATGTCGGTGAAGCCATGCACGTGCGGCGCGGCGTCGGCCGAGGCGAACGCGGCGCGCAGTTCCTTCAGGGTGTCCGGCCCGAGGGTGGAAAACAGCAGCACGCCGCCGGTTTCGAGCACGCGGTGCGCCTCGCGCAGCACCGCTCCCGCGTCGGCTGCCCAGTGCAGCATCAGGTTCGACCACGCCAGTCCCACGCTGCCGGCCGCCAGCGGCAGGCGCTGCGCGTCGGCGCAGACCAGGGCCGGTGCTCTCGCGAGCAGCGGCATCAGCCGGTGCAGCCAGGAACCGCGACCGCGCGCGCGGCCGAGCATCGCCGGCGAGGCATCGCAGCCGATCAGCGTCGCCTCGCGATAGCGCGCGCCCAGCAGCGGGAAATCGGCACCGGTTCCGCAGCCCAGGTCGAGCACGCGCCGCGGCGCCGCCTTGACCAGATCCAGGCGCTCAGCCATGCGCCGCGCGACCTCGCGCTGCAGCACCGCCGCAGCGTCGTAGCGCCGGGCGGCGCGGGCGAAGCCGCGGCGTATCGCGCCGCGGTCGAGATCCAGGCCGGGCCGCACCGCGCGTTTCAGGCCGGGACGATGCCCAGCCGGTCGAACAGCCGACGGTCGCGGTCCGCCTCGGGGTTCGGCGCGGTCAGCAGCCGCTCGCCGTAGAAGATCGAGTTCGCCCCGGCCAGGAAGCACAGCGCCTGCAACTCGTCGGACATCGACTCGCGGCCGGCGGACAGCCGCACGTAGCTCGCCGGCATGGCGATCCGGGCGCAGGCGATGGTGCGCACGAACTCGAATCCGTCGAGCGGCTCGGCACCCTCCAGCGGCGTGCCCGGAATCGGCACCAGGTTGTTGATCGGCACCGACTCGGGTGGCGGATCCAGGTTCGCCAGTTCGGCCAGCAGCGCCGCGCGCTGGCGGCGCGACTCGCCCATGCCGACGATGCCGCCGCAGCACACCTTCATGCCCGCCGAACGCACCTTCTGCAGCGTGTCCAGCCTGGCCCGGCGGCTGTGGGTGGTGATGATCTCGCCGTAGAAATCGGGCGCGGTGTCCAGGTTGTGGTTGTAGTAGTCCAGGCCGGCCTCGCGCAGTTGCTCGGCCTGGCCTTCCTTGAGCAGCCCGAGCGTGGCGCAGGTTTCCAGTCCCAGCGCCTTGACCCGGCGTACCATGTCGGCCACCGCTTCCAGGTCTCGCTGTTTCGGCCCGCGCCAGGCTGCGCCCATGCAGAACCGGCTGGCCCCGTTGGCCTTGGCCTGGCGCGCCCGCTCCTCGACCTCGTCGGCGTCGAGCAGGCCCTCGGCGCCGACCGCCGCATGGTGGCGCGCCGACTGGGCGCAGTAGCCGCAGTCCTCGGAGCAGCCGCCGGTCTTGATCGACAGCAGGGTCGAGAGCTGCACCGCGTTCGGGTCGAAGTGGGTGCGGTGCACCTGCTGCGCGCGGAAGATCAGGTCCGCCAGCGGCAGCTCGAAAAGCTCCTCGATCGCGGCGGCGGTCCAGCCCGCCGGCGGCGCTTGCACTGCGATGGATGGCGTCATTGCGTGTCCGGGCTCGGTGTAGGATCGGGCATCATCCGAAAAGGTCCCGGCCATGTCAATTTGGCGGCGCGCCGCCGCGAAGCTCGCGGCCACCGCGGTGGATGGATTGCTGCCGCAGGACTGCTTCCTCTGCGGTGCCGGGTCGGGAAGCGCGCTCCTCTGCGCGGAGTGCGCGGCATCGCTGCCCGCCGCGCCGCGGCCCTGCTGCCCGGTCTGCGCGCTGCCGACGCCGGCCGGCGAAGTCTGCGGCGCCTGCCTGCGCGAGCCGCCCGCCTTCGACGCCACGCTGGCCTGCTACGTCTACGATTTCCCGGTCGACCGGCTGATCCAGGCCTTGAAATACGGCGGCACGCTGGCGGTGGCCGCTTGGCTGGGCCAGGCGCTGGCGAGCGGCCCGGCGCCGGGCGCGGAGCTGATC
>DATMWM010000034.1:0-6880 GCA_035562535.1 Rhodocyclaceae bacterium
GATCACCGCTTCCTGGCCCTTGCGCCAGGGTGTCTTGGAGGGCGAGAGGAAGAGGTTCTTCGCCAGTTGCTGGGAGATCGTCGAGCCGCCCGCCACGGTCCGGCCCCGGCGCTGGTTCTTCTCCATCGCCTTCTGCACGGCCTCCCAGTCGAAGCCCTCGTGGTCTACGAACTCGTCGTCCTCCGCCGCGACCACGGCACGCTTCAGGTGGCTGGAGATGCGTTCGTAGGGCACCCACTGGTGCTTGAGTTGCGCCTTCGGATCCTTCTCCAGCAGTTCGTCCAGACGGATCGCCATGAAACTCGTGACCGAGGGATCGGCGAAGTTCCAGAAAACCACGTGGGCAAGCAACCAGAACTGGTAGGCGAGTACGAGCAGCACCGCCGCAGCCAGCGCACGCTTGGTCCAGCGCCAGGTCCTGACCAGCATCGGATCAGCCGCGGCGCAGCGCCGCCAGGACTGGCGCGGTGTCCGGACGGACGCCCCGCCAGACGAGGAAGGCCTCGGCGGCCTGCTCGACCAGCATGCCCAGGCCGTCGGCGAGCCGCCCGGCGCCCTCTTCGTCGGCCAAGCGCAGGAAGGGAGTCATGCCGCGCCCGTAGACCATGTCGTAGGCCAGGCTGCCGGTCGCGAACACGCCGGCTGGCAGATCGAGGCCCACGTCGCCCAGGCTGGCCGAGGTCGCGTTGACGACCGCATCGAACCGCCGGTCCGCCAGATCGCCGAAGCCGGATGCGGAAACGGCGCCGGCAGGCAGGCCGAAGCCCGCGGCGACCGTCGCGAACTCCGCCGCGAGATCGGCCGCCTTCCCGGCCGTGCGATTGGCGATCGCCAGGCGGGACGGCCGCTGCTCCAGCAGCGGGGCGATCACGCCCCGGGCAGCGCCGCCGGCGCCGAGCAGCAGGACGCGCTTCCCGGCTAGCGGAAAACCGAGATTGCGGGTGATGTCGGCGACCAGGCCGGCGCCGTCGGTGTTGTCGCCGTAGATTGCGTCGCTGCGGAAGACCAGCGTGTTGACCGCCTTCGCCGCAGCCGCCCTGGGCGAGAGCTCGCTGCACAGGCGGAAGGCCTGTTCCTTGAAGGGCACGGTGACGTTGGCGCCGCGCCCGCCCGCGCCGCGGAACGCCTCCACCGCGCCGGCGAAGCCGTCCAGCGGCGCGAAGATCGCCTCGTAGCTCAGGTCCTGCCCGGTCTCCCGGGCGAACAGGGCGTGGATCTGCGGCGACCGGGAATGGGCGATCGGATTGCCGAAGACGCAGTAGCGGTCGGTCATGGGGTGTCTAGTCGGACTGGAGCCGGTTGGCACTGGTGAACGACCAGGTGCGGGTGATCACCAATATGTCCACGTTCTGTCGCAGGCGCGGCGGGAATGCGCCGAAGGGTCCGGCCATCTCGACGATGCGCCGCGCCGCGTCGTCCAGCACCCGGTGGCCGGAAGGCCGGCTGACCTCGATCGCGTCCACCTCGCCGTCCGCCCGGATAGCCACCGAGAGCACCAGGCTGCCGTAGAGCTTGCCCTTGGCGGCCTCCGGATAGTTCAGGTTACCGACCCGTTCGACCTTCTGGCGCCAGTCTTCCACGTACTGCGCCTCGACCGCCTCGGTGGTGCGGGCGCCGACGAACTTCTTGCGCGGCCGCTTGTTGTACTCCTCGATCTGGCGGGCGATCTGCGCCTCCATGCGGGCCATCGCGATCGCCGTCTGGGCCAGGTCGGTGCCCGGCTGCGGGCTCGGTGGCTCCGGCTCCTCCGGGGTGGTCCGTTCGTTCTGGCTGGGCGCGGTCTTCGCCTGCTCGACCTGGGTGAGCAGCGCCTGCTGCCTCGCCTCCAGTTCCTGCACCTTGCGCTGGGCCGCCACCAGTTCGTCGCCGTCGCTCTGGTGGCGCTGCGGCGGCAGCGGCGTCTTGGCGATGCGGTTCTCGTCGGTGTTGCCGCCGCCGTCGAGGTTGGCCTGCGCGCGCGCCTGGGGCTCGACCGGCCGCGTCGCGCTCTTGCTATTGACCAGCACGACCTCGAGCTGCGAATCCCTTGACCGATTCAGATCTAGTTCCGGAAAACGGAAGCGGATCGACAGGACCAGTGCGTGCAGCACGAGCGAGGCGATCAGCGCGACGGTGAAGTTGCGCCTGGCCGGTTCCATCGACGCCAGGGATTCCGGCCAGGGGAACGGTGAAGCCCGGAGCGCGCGCGCGGAGCCGCTGCCGGCGGCGGGCCGCGCCCCCCCGTTGCTAACCTGCCGCGTGTGCCGGGTCGTCGGCTTGGTGTGCGGGTTCATCGCCGGAAAGTGCGCCGCCGAAGCGGGCGTCCGTTTCCAGGTCCAGCAGGTCGATGCGCGCTATGTCCAGCGCGACCCGGGTGCCGGATTCGCTGGCCGGCAGCGAAGGCACCCGCAGGTACAGCGGGATCGCTTCCAGGCGCACCAGGTTCTCCCTCAGCACGCGGGCGGGCGGGCGCATGTCGCCCTCCTGCAGCAGCCAGCGCAGGCACCAGTAGCGCTCCATCTGGCGCTGGAATTCCGCATAGGCGGCATAGGTCAGCTCGAAGTCGCGCATCGCCGCGAGAAGCTGTTCGGAGCGCGGCGGAAACGGCGGGGCCTCCCCGCGCAGCAGGGCGGCGAGCTGCCACTGATTGATCAGGTCCACGTAGCGGCGCAGCGGCGAGGATGACCAGGCGTACTGGTCGACGCCCAGCCCCTCGTGGGGCGCGGCGACCGTGGTCATGCGCACCTTGCCGCCCGTCTGGGCGCGGTAGATCGCCGGAATGCCGGCCTCGGATAGCTGTCTGCCCCATGTGCTGTTGGCGACGATCATCATCTCGGCCACCAGCTTGTCCAGGGGCGAGCCGCGGCTGCGCTGGCTGATCGTGACCCGGCCCGGGCCGTGCTCGCTGCGCGCCTCCCAGTCGACCGAGAAGTTGAAGTCGGTCATGTTCTGGTTGGCCGAGGGTTTGCCGCGCCCGGCTTCCAGCACGCAGGCGAGTTCCCAGAGCAGGGTCAACTCGCGCTTGAACGGAAAATCCGGCCCCCCGCTTGAGACCGTCTGCTCGTTGAACACCGGCTCGATGTCGTGATGGCGCAGGTTGGCCACCACCGGCACCTGCTCGATGCGCGTTTCCCGGCCGAGGATCGTCAGGTCGGAGCCCAGCCGCAGGTATAGGCTGATCGCCGGCCGCGTGCTGCCGGACGACAGGGTGAACCGGTCCACCACCTCGTCGG
Organism: Rhodocyclaceae bacterium; assembly: GCA_035562535.1. Lineage (GTDB taxonomy): Bacteria > Pseudomonadota > Gammaproteobacteria > Burkholderiales > Rhodocyclaceae > DATMWM01. The sequence goes on from DATMWM010000034.1 coordinate 3,213, forward strand.
GCAGCATGGTGATCTTGTTGCCCGGCATGTAGACCGTGGACAGCCGCCGGCGGGCGATCGCGTCGAGGTCCGACCCCGGCGCGAAGCCCAGGCCAGGCGCGGCGATGTGGATGCCGATGCGCCAGCCGTCGCCCTCGGGCGTGACCGAGAAGGCGTCGTCGATCTCGGTCGTGGCCGCGTCGTCGATGCTGAAGGCCGCGACCTGCGCCCGCGGAAGCTCTTCCGGCTGCGCCGCGGCTGCCACCGGTCCGAATCCGGTGCCGTCGGGAAAGTATTCGAACAGGAAGCGGCCGAAATGATAGTCGTGGCTGGAAGCCAAGGCGCCGCAGCGCTCCAGCAGGCGCGGCACCGACAGGCCGGTTTCGCCGCAGGCCAGCTCCAGCGCCTTGGTCTCGATGCGGTTGCGGTCCGGCTTGTAGAGCAGTTGGGCAAGCAGCGGCCCGAACTCGTCCGGCAGCCGGGACTCCTTGAGGTCCTGGACCATGCGCTCGATCGCCAGCGCCTGCTGCCGCTTCTTCTCCAGCCCGGCCAGCGCCGCCTTGAGGATGTCCGGCGGCGCCTTGCGGAAGCGGCCCTTGCCCTTGCGATGGAAATAGATCGGCGCGCCGTGCAGCCGCAGCAGGATGGCGGCGGATTCCACCGGCTGGGGCGGATGGCCGAAGTATTCCAGCGCCAGTTCGTCGAAGGAGAACTCGGCCTCGCCGCTGACCTCCCAGAGGAAATCCGTGTCGATGCCCTCGGCCTCGGCGTCGGCCCGCTCCAGCAGGGTGGCCGCGGACGGCTCGGCGAAGCGCAGCAGCACGCTGGCCGCCTTGATCTTGGCGCGCTTGCCGTGCGGCGTCTCCACCTGCAGCGAGGCGAGGTTGTCGGCGAGCACGGTGCCGGTCTTGAAGGCGCCGTCCTCCTCGAAAAGCACGTTCATCGGAATCGGCCGGCCGGCCAGGGACGAAGGGAGGCGTGATTATACCGGCGCGGCGGCGCCCAGCCCGGCGAAGTCCAGGATGCCGTCCAGGAATTCCCCGAAGTGCCGGAAGCTGTGGTCACCGCCTTCGATCACGGTCTGGCGTGCGCCCACGTACTTCAGCGCCGCCTGCCGGTAGTCGAGCACCTCGTCCGCGGTCTCGACCAGCAGCCAGAAGCGTTCCGGCTTGCTGATCGTCCCGACCTCGATGCGACGCAATTCGGTCACGTGCTCCGGCGTGAACTCGAAGCGCTCGCCGGTGTACAGATTGGTGTGGCTGCCGACGAAATCGGCGAACGGGAGGCTGGCGACCACCGCCGGGTTGATCAGCACCGCCTTCAGGTCGTGCTTCTCCGCGAGCCAGGTGGCGTAGTAGCCGCCGAGCGAACTGCCGACCAGGGTCGGACGGCTCGGCGCGGCGGCGATCGCCCGTTCCGCCAGTTCGATCGCCTGCAGCGGGGCGAAGGGCAGCTGCTCGCACCACAGCCGGTCGGCCAGCCCGCGCTCCGCCATGCGCCGGGCGAGCATCTGCGCCTTCTGCGAGGCCGGCGAGGAGCGGAAACCGTGCAGGTAGACGATCATCCCGGTGCGCCGTCAGCCGGTCGTCCAATCCACGATGCCGAGCTGCCAGGTCAGGATCACCAGCGCGCCGAAGGCGATCCGGTACCAGGCGAACAGGGTGAAGTCGTGGCTGCTGATGTAGCGCAGCAGCCAGCGCACGCAGAGGAAAGCCGAGACGAAGGCGGCGATGAAGCCGGTCACCCACATGCCCAGATCGTCCCAGGACAGCAGCGCGCGCTCCTTGTAGAGCTGGTAGAGCGTGGCCATGCCGAGCGTGGGCACCGCCAGGAAGAAGGAGAACTCGGTGGCCGCCCTGCGCGACAGCCCGAACAGCAGGCCGCCGATGATCGTCGCGCCGGAGCGGGACATGCCCGGCAGCAGGGCGAAGGCCTGGGCGATGCCGAGCTTGAGTGCGTCCAGCGCGCTCAGGTCGTCGACCTCCTGCACCCGGACGCGATGCTCGCGCCGCTCGGCCCAGAGGATGAACAGCGCGCCCGCGATCGAGGTCACCGCCACGGTCACCGGGTTGAACAGCACCGCCTTGATCTGCTTGCCGAACAGCAGCCCGAGTATGGCCAGAGGCAGGAAGGCGACGATCAGGTTCAGCACGAAGCGCTGGGCCTTGGGCTCGCGCGTCAGTCCGGCGAGCGCGGCGCCGAAGCGCGCCCGGTACTCCCAGACGACCGCCAGGATCGCGCCGGACTGGATGACGATCTCGAACAGCTTGCCGCGGTCGTCGTTGAAATCCAGCAGGTCGCCGACGACGATCAGGTGGCCGGTGCTGGAGATCGGCAGGAACTCGGTCAGCCCCTCCACGATGCCCAGGACCAGGGCTTTCCACAGCAGTTCGAGATCCATTCCGGCCCCTGGAAAAAGCCCGGATTATACCCGCCGCCCTCTGGCGGACCTGCGCCGCGCCTTCAGGCCGGGCGGGTCGCCCGCTCCAGCCGTGCCAGCCAGGCGATCGCCTCGGCGCGGCCGCGCCCGCACATCTCCGGACTCGGTTGAAGGCCGCGGCACACCGCCGGCCGCCGCCGGGAGCCGAAGATCCGGCAGCGATTGTCGTCGCCGAGCTGGGCGCAGCGCACGCCCGCCGGCTTGCCGCCGGGCATGCCGGGGATCGGCGAGCTGATCGACGGGGCGATGCAGCAGGCGCCGCAGCCCGGGCGGCAGTCCGGCACGGTCAGAACTTCTCGTCCGGCCGCAGATAGCGCCACTGGCCGGGCGGCAGCTTGCCCAGGTTGATGCTGCCAATGCGGATGCGCTTCAGGCCGGTGGCCTTCACCCCGACCAGCTCGCACATGCGGCGGATCTGGCGCTTGCGGCCTTCGCGCAGGACGAAGCGCAGCTGGTCCTCGTTCTGCCGGGACACCTTGGCCGGCTTGAGCTTCACGCCGTCCAGCGTCAGGCCGTGGTTGAGCTTCTCCAGCGCCTCCGGCGTCAGCTCGCCCTCGATTCGCACCAGATACTCCTTCTCGACGCGCGCGTCGTCGCCGACCAGCCGGCGGGCGATGCGGCCGTCCTGGGTGAGAACGAGCAGGCCGGTGGAATCGATGTCCAGCCGCCCGGCCGGCGCCAGGCCGCGCAGGTGGCCGGCCTTGAAGCGCAGCGGGCTGCCGTCCTCGGCCCAGCGGTTGTCCGGGCGGATGAGCGCGATCGCCGGCCGGTAGCCTTCCTCGGCCTGGCCGGAGACGTAGCCCACCGGCTTGTGCAGCAGGACGGTGACGCATTCGCTCTGGTGCCGCTTCGCCGCCGGATCGATTTCGATGCGCGCCTGGGGGCGGGCTCGCGTCCCCAGCACAGTGATCAGTTCGCCGTCCACCCTCACCCAGCCGTTCTCGATCCATTCGTCCGCTTCGCGCCGCGAGCACAGGCCGCGCTCGCTCATCAGCTTGGACAGGCGCGGCAGTTCGGGTGCGGGGCGCGATTTCTCCAGCGTGGCCGTCGGGGCTGGTTCGGCTGGCGGCTTCCCGGCGGGTGTCGCCCGCGGTCTCTGAGGACGCGGCGATGGCTTGTCCGGCCGTGAAATCCGGTCGCCCGCTTCGGGCTCGGCGGGCCTGGGTCCCCGCCTGACCGGACCGGGTTGGGGCCTGGCTTTCGCCGCGCCGGGGGCGGTTGGCCGCGTACGCGGGGCCGGGGCGCCGCC
>DATMWM010000035.1:0-6424 GCA_035562535.1 Rhodocyclaceae bacterium
GCGCGAGCTGTTCCATGTGACGTACTGGCTCGCCCGCACCTACGGCCGCGCGGCGCGTCCGGCGCCAGGGCTGGCCTTCGACGCGGGCGCATTGCCGAAGGCGACGCCGGTGCGCGGGCAGACCGCCGAGCAGTTGCAGCAGCTCGAAGCGGGTTTGCGCGAACGCGACGAGAAACTCGCAACATTGCTGGCCGACAGGACGACGCTCGACGAGGAACTGGAGCGCCTGCGCGCCGCGGTGGCGGCGGCGAAGCAGGCGGCAGCCTTGCTGCCGGACACGCACGACTATTCCGAGGCCGAGACCCGCGACGCCTTCATCGACCTGCTGCTCAGAGAGGCCGGCTGGCCGCTCGATCAGCCGCCAGGTCACCCAAATGCGCGCGAGTTCGAGGTCAGCGGGATGCCCAACGAGAAGGGCGTCGGCTTCGTCGACTACGTGCTCTGGGGCGACGACGGCAAGCCGCTGGCCCTGGTCGAAGCCAAGCGCACGCGGCGCGACGCGCGCGTCGGCCAGCAGCAGGCCAAGCTCTACGCGGACTGCCTGGAGCGCCAGTTCGGCCAGCGCCCGCTGATCTTCTACTCGAACGGCTACGAGCACTGGCTCTGGGACGACACGCGCTACCCGCCGCGCGCGGTGCAGGGCTTCTACAAGAAGGCCGAACTGGAACTGGCGATCCAGCGGCGCACCACCCGCAAGCCGCTGGCGGCGGGCGAGATCAATCCGGCCATCGTCGAGCGCTACTACCAGACGCGCGGCATCCGGCGCATCGCCGAAGCCTTCGAGCGCGACCACGACCGCAAGGCGCTGGTGGTGATGGCCACCGGCGCCGGCAAGACGCGCACGGTCATCGCGCTGTGCGATTTGCTGATGAAGAGCAATTGGGTCAAGCGCGTGCTGTTCCTGGCCGACCGCGTGGCGCTGGTGAACCAGGCGGTCAACGCCTTCAAGCGCCATCTGCCCGACGCCTCGCCGGTGAACCTGGTAACGGAAAAGGACGCCGAGGGCCGCGTCTTCGTCTCCACCTATCCGACGATGATGGGGCTCATCGACAGTTCACGTGAAGGTGGCCGCGACGGCCAGCAACGCTTCGCCGTCGGCCACTTCGACCTGGTCATCATCGACGAGGCGCACCGCTCGGTGTTCCAGAAGTACCGCGCCATCTTCGACTACTTCGACTCGCTGCTGGTCGGGCTGACGGCCACGCCCAAGGACGAGGTGGACCGCAACACCTACAGCCTGTTCGATCTGGAGAACGGCGTGCCGACTGACGCCTACGGTCTCGACGAGGCGGTGCGCGACGGCTTCCTCGTCCCGCCGAAGGCCGTGTCGGTGCCGCTGAAGTTCCAGCGCGAGGGGATCAGGTACGACGATCTGTCCGAAGAGGACAAGGATCAATGGGACGCGCTGGAGTGGGACGACGACGGAAACGTGCCCAGCCGCGTCGAGGCCGAGGCCGTGAACAAGTGGCTGTTCAACAAGGACACGGTCGACAAGGTGCTGGAGCACCTGATGACCCGGGGCCTGACGGTGGCCGGCGGCGACAGGCTCGGCAAGACCATCCTGTTCGCCAAGAACCAGCACCACGCCGAGTTCATCGCCGAGCGCTTCAATGCCAACTACCCGCACCACAAGGGCGAGTTCGCGCGGGTCATCACGTTCAAGACCGAGTACGCGCAGAGCCTGATCGACAACTTTTCGGCCAGGGACAAGGCGCCGCACATTGCCATCTCGGTGGACATGCTGGACACGGGGATCGACATACCGGAAGTCGTGAACCTGGTGTTCTTCAAGCTGGTGCGCTCGAAGACCAAGTTCTGGCAGATGCTCGGCCGCGGCACGCGGCTGTGCCCGGACGTGTTCGGTCCGGGCAGGGACAAGGAGTTCTTCTGCGTCTTCGACTACTGCCAGAACCTGGAGTACTTCAGCCAGAATCTGCAAACGACCGAGGGAGGGTTAGGCGAGTCGCTCGGAAAGCGGCTTTTCGACGCGCGGCTCGATCTGATCGGCGAGTTCGACCACGGCCACGGAGCGACGGACCGAAGCGTGCTCAACGAACATCCTGCCACCTACGGCTACCCTGCAACCAACGCCGAGGTGCGTCACGCGATCGCCGAGATGCTGCACCGGGAGACTGCGGCGATGAACCTCGACAACTTCGTCGTGAGACCGCGGCGGCGCATCGTTGAAAAGTACGCGAAACCGGAAGCCTGGCGCGTCTTGTCGCCAGAGGCGCTCTCCGAGTTGTCGCGCGAGGTCGCGGGGCTGCCGTCCGAGCTTGACCCTGAAGCCGAGGAGGCCAAGCGGTTCGATCTGCTGGTCCTCAATCTCCAGCTCGCCATGCTGCGGTCGGAGCCCGGCTTCGCGCGCCTCCGCGATCAGGTCAGGGAGCTTGCCGGACTGCTGGAGGAGAAGTCCGCGATCCCGATGGTGCGCGACCAGATGGCGCTCATCCAGGACGTGCAGACCGACGCGTGGTGGCTGGACGTCACCGTCCCGATGCTCGAAGGAATGCGCCGCCGCCTGCGTGATCTGATCAAGCTTATCGAGAAGCAGAAACGCAAGGCCATCTACACCGACTTCGAAGACGAGATGGGTGGGGAGACGGCGATCGATCTGCCCGGCTTCGGCCAGGGGACCGATTACGCGAAGTTCCGGGCCAAGGCGCAGGCGTTCCTTCGCGCGCACCAGGACCATGTCGCGATTCACCGGCTGAGGATGAACAAGCCGTTGACCGCGGCGGATCTCTCCGAGCTTCAGCGCATGCTCGCGGAGAGCGGGGTCGGCGCTGCGGACGACATCAGGCGCGCCGCCGAGGAGTCTCAGGGGCTCGGGCTCTTCGTGCGTTCGCTGGTTGGCCTTGACCGGCAGGCGGCGAAGGAAGCATTGGCGGGGTTCCTCGACGGAAAGGCGCTGAGCGCCAACCAGATCGAGTTCGTGAACCTGATCGTGGACCACCTCACCGAGCATGGCGTGATGGAGGCGGCGATGCTTTACGAGTCGCCGTTTACCGACCTGACGCCACGCGGCCCGGACGGGCTTTTCAGCTCGGCGCAGCTTGATGAGTTGCTGGCGGTGATCGCACAGGTGCGTCGGACGGCCATTGCGGCGTAAGCGCGTTGGGCGCGCACATCGCCGACGAGGCGCACCGCAGCCTGTACGACTTCATCGACGGCTACCCGCCGGACAAGCAGGAGAAGGCGACCCGAACGGTGCTGGAGCAGGCCGAGGTGCTGTCGGAGGCCTGGGTTGCCGCCTGAGCCGTCCCGGCACCGCGGCATCGGCCGGGCGGTATAATCCGTCCGTCCCGCCGCCTGGCCTCCCGCCGGCGGCTTTTCGTTCTTGGGGTTTTCGCGCCCCGCCAGTCAACCGCACCCATGAGCACCAGCCCCTTTCCGCCCGACCTGCTGCGCGACGTGGCGCGACGGCGCACCTTCGCGATCATCTCCCACCCGGACGCCGGAAAGACGACCCTGACCGAGAAGCTGCTGCTGTTCGGCGGGGCGATCCTGATGGCCGGCACGGTGAAGGCGCGCAAGAGCGCGCGCCACGCCACGTCCGACTGGATGGAGGTGGAGAAGCAGCGCGGCATCTCGGTGACCAGCTCGGTGATGCAGTTCGATTACGGCGGCCACACCATCAACCTGCTGGACACGCCCGGCCACGAGGATTTCTCCGAGGACACCTACCGGGTGCTGACCGCGGTGGACGCGGCGGTGATGGTGATCGACGCGGCCAAGGGCGTGGAGGCGCAGACGATCAAGCTGCTGGAGGTGTGCCGGCTGAGGAACACGCCGATCATCACCTTCGTGAACAAGCTCGACCGCGAGGTGCGCCCGCCGGTGGAACTGCTGGAGGAGATCGAGTCGGTGCTGAAGATCGACTGCGCGCCGATCACCTGGCCGTTGGGCATGGGCAAGGCCTTCCGCGGCGTGTTCCACCTGCTGCACGAGCAACTGCTGCGCTTCACCCCGGGCGAGGAGCGCGCCGGCGGCGAGACCGAGCTGATCGAGGGCATCGCCAATCCGAAGCTGGACGCCCTGTTCCCGCTGGAGGTAGGGCCGCTGCGCGAGGACGTCGAGCTGATCCAGGCGGCCAGCCATCCCTTCGACATCACCGCCTTCCTGGCCGGCACGCAGACGCCGGTGTTCTTCGGCTCCGGCATCAACAACTTCGGCGTGCGCGAGATCCTGCAGGCGCTGGTCGAGTGGGCGCCGCCGCCCCAGCCGCGCAACGGCGGCGCGCGGATCGTGCAGCCGGCGGAAGCCGAGTTCTCCGGCTTCGTGTTCAAGATCCAGGCGAACATGGACCCGAAGCACCGCGACCGCATCGCCTTCTTCCGCGTGTGCTCCGGGCGCTATGTTCCCGGGATGAAGGTGCAGCACCAGCGCGCCGGCCGCGAGATGAAGCTCGCCAACGCGCTCACCTTCATGGCCAACGAGCGGGTGGCGAGCGAAGACGCGGTGGCCGGCGACATCATCGGCATCCACAACCACGGCCAGCTGCAGATCGGCGACACGCTCACCCAGGGCGAGCCGCTGGGCTTCAAGGGCATCCCCTACTTCGCGCCGGAGCTGTTCCGGGTGGCGCGGCCGCGCGACCCGTTCAAAGCCAAGCAGCTTCAGAAGGGGCTGCAGGAACTGGGCGAGGAAGGCGCCATCCAGGTGTTCGAGACCGCCTACGGCAACACCCTGCTGCTCGGCGCGGTGGGAACGCTGCAGTTCGAGATCGTCGCCCAGCGGCTGGCCGCCGAGTACAAGGTGGACGCGATCTACGACAATGCGAACATCTCCACCGCGCGCTGGCTGACCTTCCCGGACGAGGGCATCCGCCGGGACTTCGAGCGCGAGCAGGCCGCCGCGCTGGCGGCCGACGTGGACGGCAACCCGGTCTTCCTGGCCACCAACAAGTACAACCTGCAGGTGACCATGGAGCGCTGGCCGAAGGTCGGCTTCCATGCCACACGGGAACACGGCCAGCGGCTGGCGCAGGGATAGAGGCTCCCAAAAAGGAGGCCGAATGCGGACTCAAAACGCAGCAGCGCTGGCGCTGGCCGGCCTGATGCTCGGCGGCTGCACGGTGGTGGCGGTGACCGCGGCGGTCGGCGCGGCCGCGGTGTCGGTGGCCGGCACGGCGGTCGGCGTGGCGGTGGACGTCACGAGTGCAGCGGTGAGCGGCGCGGCGTCGGTGGCCGGCGCGGCAATCGACGCGGCGAAGGAGTCGCCGGCCGGGGAGGCACCGGAATCCGGCGACCCGCCTGCCGGCGAAAAGGCCGCGGGCGAAGCGCCCGGAAAGTAGGTCTGCCGGCGGCGAGGCGCCGCCGCCTATAATCGGTGTGCTCCCCTAGTCATCCAAGGAGACGCGCATGGCCCAAGACAGTAAAGGCGTGCAGCCGGGCACGACCGGCGAATCCCCTGAGCGCCGCGGCTGGCGGCGGCGGGAGGTGCTCGGTGCCCTGGCCGGGCTGGGCGCCGGCGCCCTGCTGCCGGGCTGCGTCGCCGCCCCGGCGCCGCCGATGCCGGTGGCCGCGGGGCGCGCCCCGAAGGTCGGCGATGCCTGGACCTACCGCTACACCAGCGGCTGGGCCAACGTGAAGCCGCAGGACCTGACGGTGCGCGTGGAGGAAATCCTGCCGATGGCGATCCGCGACCGGATGAGCGTGGCGACGTCCTCGGCCGTCAGCGCCCTGGAACATACGAGCGCCCTGGCGGTGCGCTACCGGCAGGTCGGCGGCTTCGCCGCGGTCGAGTTCTCGCCCTACCTGCTCGCCTTCCACGCGATCGAGCCGGGCATGGCCTTCGGCGGGCTCGGCATGCCGCCGGTGACCTGGGCTACCGAATGGCGCGGCACGGCGCGTGTGGCCGGGCCGGAGACGGTGAGCGTGCCGGCCGGCACCTTCGAGACGATCCGGGTCGACGTCATCGGCAACCGCACCTACCTCGGCTTCATGATGGACCCGCGGGTGGATGCGGTGTACATGTGGGTGTCCGCCTGGTTCGCGCCCGCCGCCAGGCGCTTCGTGCGCCTGACCCACAGGACGCAGACCCTGCTCGACTATCCGCTCGACCGGGACGAGATCGTGCTCACCAGCCTTTCGCTGAAGTGAGCGCCGCGCTCAGTGGTGCAGCTGGGTCTCCGCCCGGCGCAGCGCCGGCACCGCGGCCAGCGGCAGCATGCCGATCAGGGTCACCACGATCATCAGCAGCCCCAGGTTCGAGTAGTCGGCCTGGGTGATCGCGAAGGCGTCGTTCAGGTACTGGGTAAACAGTTCGCTGCCCGACAGCGCCAGGTTCATCCACGAGGCCATGATCGCGAACATGGTGGCCTCCGCCCCGCCCGGCGCGCTGCGCGCGATCAGGATCAGCATCGGCACCATGGTCAGTTGCGACAGCGGCGCGGAGATCGTGGTGTCGATGAAGGCGAAGG
>DATMWM010000036.1:0-4924 GCA_035562535.1 Rhodocyclaceae bacterium
CGCCGGCCTACGGCAACTCCGGCGGTTGGGGCAACGCCCCGAGCTATGGAAACTGGGGCGGCGCCACGCCGGGCTACGGTGGCGGCTGTGGCGGCGACCCGGGAGCCGGCGCCTATGGTGGCGGCTATGGGAGCGGCTACGGGCCGGGCAGCTACGGCGGCGCACCCGGCTACGGCAACTGGTGGTGGTGATTTCCTCTCCAGCGGCATTCACGCCTGCGCTTCACGGGCCGCCGATCGCCTGACCGGCGGCCTCGCCCATCGCTTTTCCGCCCCGGCCCTGCCAAGTTTCCCGCAGTGCCGGCGGCCGGCGTGTCCGGTCACTGGAACGCCCTGGTCGTTCCCTTGCTCGAACGCTGAGACGGCCTCGCCGGTCCCGCCCGGCTGCGAATTGGGCCGACCCGGATTGACGCTTGTCACCCGCATGGCCCGGTTGCTATAAGAGAATCTGCGTCGGGGCGGCTGACGATGCCAATCGGATGCCCGGCGATGTTCCCGCCAGGATCATGCCCCGGCGGGAACACGGTGAATTGGCGGACCCCTGCACAGGAGACCCTCATGAAACCCGCGGAATCGAACCTCGCGAGCCCCACTCCCGGTCTCGACCGGCAGGCCGGCCTGCCGGAGCGGCAGTCGCCCCGGTCGATCGAGGCGCGGCTGCTGCGCGGCCTGCTGCGCTCCATGGGCAAGCCGCCCTTCCGGGTGACGCTGTGGAACGGCGAGCAGGTCGGCGACGACCCGAACCCGCTCGTCCCGCATCTCTTGATCCGTCGCCGCTCCGCCCTTTACCGGCTGCTCCTGGATCCGGCGCTGCACTTCGGCGACGCCTATGCCGCCGGCGAGGTCGACGTCGAGGGCAGCCTGGTGGACTTCGTCGAATCCTGCTATCGCGGCGAGGCGCACTCGCGCCGATTGCTGCTGAAGGCATACGGGCGGACCTACGCCCGGCGCAATCCGCCGGGCCGGTCGCGGCACAACGTTCATCACCACTACGACATCGGCAACGCGTTCTACCGGCTCTGGCTGGACGAGCAGCTGCTCTACACCTGCGCCTATTTTCCCGATCCGGCCATGACACTCGATCAGGCGCAAGTCGCCAAGATGGACCACGTCTGCCGCAAGCTGCGGCTGCGTCCGGGAGAGTCCGTGGTCGAGGCCGGCTGCGGCTGGGGCGCGCTCGCGCTGCACATGGCGCGGCGCTACGGCGTCCGCGTGCGGGCCTTCAACCTGTCGCGCGAGCAGATCGCTTACGCCCGGCAGCGGGCAGCCGCGGAGGGGCTCGCCGGCCAGGTGGAATTCGTCGAGGACGACTACCGCAACATCGACGGGCGCCATGACGCCTTCGTATCGGTCGGCATGCTGGAGCATGTCGGCCCGGACCACTACCGCGAGCTCGGCGGCGTCGTGGACCACTGCCTCGCCGAGCGCGGCCGCGGGCTGATCCACACCATCGGCCGCAACCGGCCGATGCCGATGAACGGCTGGATCGAGAAGCGCATCTTCCCCGGGGCCTATCCCCCTTCCCTGCGCGAAATGATGGAGATCTTCGAACCCTGGGAGTTCTCGGTGCTCGACGTGGAGAACCTGCGGCTGCACTACGCGCGCACGCTGGAGCACTGGCTGGCGCGCTTCGAAAGCGCCGCCGACGAGGTCCGGCGGATGTTCGACGAGCGATTCGTGCGCACCTGGCGGCTCTATCTCGCCGGATCGGTGGCCGGCTTCACCAGCGGGCAGATGCAGCTCTTCCAGGTCCTGTTCGCCCGGGCCGGCAACAACGACATCCCGCTCACGCGCTCCGACATCTACCGGCCGGAATGAGCCGCGGCCGTTCGGTTCGCTTCCCTGCTAGCATGGGCGCCCCGAAACTGCGGAGGCGCCCGTGCCGGAGCCCGTCGGCAAGCCCACCACCCTGCTGGCCGTGATCGAGTTTCTCGACCACGGACGGCTGCCGGTGCTCTACCAGCGGCTCGGCTTCGAGACCACCGTGGAGTGGTCGGTGCGCAAGGCCGTGCCGCTGCTGCGCAAACTGCGTCCCGACGTCCTCGTGGCCGACTTCTACTTCCAGGCGGATTTCCGCGACCGGTTGAGCAACGTGGAATCGCTGCTCGCGGCCGCCGAGCCGCTCGCCGGCACGAAGATCCTGCTGTTCTACGACCCCCGGGACGAGCACGCCCTGAACCGCGTGCGCGAGCGGCTGCGGATCGACGCGGCGCTGCCGGTGCCGGTGCGTGAAGCGGACCTGGAAGCGCTCCTGCGCGGGTGGATGGAATCGGCGGCCGACGTTACCCAGGAGACCGAAAGACCATGAGCGAGGAAGCCGCCCGGATCCGGCTGGGCATCCCCAAGGGCAGCCTGCAGGAGACCACCCAGCAGCTATTCGTGCGCGCCGGCTACGACCTGCGCATTTCCGGGCGGTCCTACTACCCGGACATCGACGACCCCGCGATCCAGTGCATCCTGATCCGGCCGCAGGAGATGGCCCGCTACGTCGGCCAGGGCATCCTGGACTGCGCGATCACCGGGCTGGACTGGATCCTGGAGAACGATGCCGACGTGGCCGAACTCGCGGACCTGCGCGCGCCCTGGCCGAACTACGGGGTGGTGCGCTGGGTCATGGCCTCCAAGGAGGACTCGCCCTTCGACACGGTGCAGGACCTGGCGGGCCGGCGCATCGCCACCGAGGCGGTGGGCATGACCCGGCGCTTCCTCGCCGAGCATGGCGTGAGCGCCAGCGTCGAGTTCTCCTGGGGCGCCACCGAGGTCAAGCCGCCGATCCTCGCCGACGCCATCGTCGACGTGAGCGAGACCGGCTCGTCGCTGCGCGCGAACAACCTGAAGGTGATGCACGTGGTGCTGCAAAGCACGCCGCGCTTCATCGCCAACCGCGACGCGCTTCGGGACGCATCGAAGCGCACCAAGATCGACCGCCTGCTGATGCTGCTCAAGGGCGCGATCGCCGCGGCTACGCGGGTGCTGCTGTCGATGAACGTGCCGCGGGAGCGGGTCGAGGCGATCCTGCGCATCCTGCCCGCGCTCGCCACGCCCACCGTGTCCACGCTCGCCGACCCGGACTGGGTCGAGCTGAGCACGGTGGTCGACGAGAAGCAGGCCCGCGGGCTGATCCCGCTGCTCCACGAGGCCGGCGCGCGCGGCATCATCGAGCTGCCGATCAACAAGATCGTCGAGTAGCGCCGCTCACTCCGCCGTGCCGTCCAGCGCGGCCCTGACCTTGCGCGCCAGTTCCTCGATCGGATAGGGCTTGCAGATCAGGCGCACGCCCTGCTCGATCGCGTCGAGCTGCTGGATGGCGTTGCCGGTATAGCCGGAGGTGTAGAGCACCCGGGGCGCGCGATCGGCGGACGCGGCCCGGCGCGCCAGTTCGGGTCCGTTGAGGCCGCCGGGCAGGACCACGTCGGTGAACAGCAGGTCCACGCCGGCTTCCCGCTCCAGGATGGCCAGCGCGGCCGCGCCGTCCGCAGCCGAGAGCACGCGGTAGCCCAGGCCGTTCAGCACCCGGCAGGCAAGCTCGCGCACGTCCTCCTCGTCCTCGACCACCAGCACGGTCTCGCTGCCCTTCGGATGCACCGCCGCCGCGGGCGCCTCCAGAGCCTGTTCGATGCTGCCGCGGACCGGCGGCAGGTAGAGCCGGACCGTGGTGCCGTGGCCTTCCTCGCTGTAGATCTTGACGTGGCCGCCGGACTGCTTGACGAAGCCGTAGACCAGCGCCAGGCCGAGCCCGCTGCCCTTGCCGGTGTCCTTGGTGGTGAAGAAGGGCTCGAAGGCGTGCATCAGGACCTCGGGGCTCATGCCGCTGCCGGTGTCCGACACCGCCAGCATCACGTAAGACCCGGGGGCCACGTCCGCCTCGCGCGCGGTGTAACTCTCGTCCAGCACCACCGAGGCGGTCTCGATGGTCAGGATGCCGCCCTCCGGCATGGCATCGCGGGCATTGACCGCCAGGTTGAGCAGCGCGGTCTCGAGCTGCGCAGGGTCGGCCATGGCCAGCGGCAGGCCCGGGCTGGGCACGACCACCGTCTGGATCGTTTCGCCGAGCGCGCGGCGCAGCATGCCGGCCATACCCGCGATCAGCTCGTTCAGATCCACCGGGGCCGGAGCCAGCCGCTGCCGGCGCGAGAAGGCGAGCAGCGTGCGATTCAGGTCCGCGCCGCGGCGCCCCGCCTTGATGGCGGCCTTTAGCAGTTCGCCGGCCTCGGCGTCGCCCTGGACATGCTCGGCGAGGATCTGCAGGTTGCCGAGAATCACGGTGAGCAGGTTGTTGAAGTCGTGGGCCACGCCGCCGGTGAGCTGGCCGACTGCCTCCATCTTCTGCGCCTGGCGCAGCGCCTGCTCGGCCTGGCGCTGCTCGGTGACGTCGGTGAGCATGGCGATGCAGCCTTCGATCCTGCCGTCCTGGCCGAGGTGCGGCGAATAGCGCACCGACCAGCGCCGGATCTCGCCGCCCGGCAGCCGCTGGTCGCGCTCGTAGCGCACGGACTTGCCGGCGAGCGCCTGCGCCATGCGCGGTGAGATCTCGGCGTAGGCCTCCTCGCCCATCACCTCGCGGATGCTGTGCCCGTCGATGCGGTGCGCGGGCAGCCCGAGCCAGTCGGCGAAGGTCTGGTTGTGATAGCGGTAAACCTGCCGGACATCGACGTAGGCCATGCCGGCGGGCATGTTGTCGGTGATCAGCCGCAGCTTCGCCTCGCTGGCGCGCAGCGCCGCCTCGGCCAGCCGCCGCTCGGCGATCTCCGCCAGCAGCGCCTCGTTCGAGCGTTCCAGCTGCGCGGTGCGTTCCTGGACGCGCTGCTCCAGTTCGTCGCGCGTCCGCTGCAGGCTCTCCTGCGCGCGCCGGCGCTCGGAGATGTCGCGGATCGCGGCGGACGCCAGCAGGCCATCCTCGCCCTGGAGCGGGCTAAGGCTTATCT
>DATMWM010000037.1:0-3535 GCA_035562535.1 Rhodocyclaceae bacterium
TACACGGTCGCCTCCCTGCTGCGCCGCAAGGGGAAGAACCTCGGCCTGCTGGTGGTCTACACGCTGCTGATCTTCATGCTGGCCTCGGTCATGCTGTTCTCGCACGCCCTGCGCCGCGAGGCTGCGCAGCTGCTGGAGGGCGCCCCGGAGGTGGTGGTCCAGCGCATGGTGGCCGGCCGCCACGACCTGGTGCCCGGCGACTACCTCGAGAAGATGGGCCGCATCCGCGGCGTGCAGGCCCAGCGCGGCCGGCTCTGGGGCTACTACTACGACCCGGTGGTATTCGCCAACTACACCTTCATGGTGCCGGTGGCCGAGGCGCCGCAGGCCGGCCACATCGCGATCGGCGAGGGCATCGCGCGGGCGCGCCGCGCCGGGCCGGGCGACGTGATCTCCTTCCGCTCCTACTCGGGCAGGCTGTTCGAGCTGACGGTGGACAAGGTGCTGCCGGCCGAATCCGAGATCGTCTCCGCCGACCTGGTGCTGCTTTCCGAGAGCGACTTCCGCGCCTTCTTCGGCATCGCTCCGAACCTCTACACAGACATCTCCCTGCGGGTTGCGAACCCCAAGGAAGTACGCAAGGTGGCGCAGAAGATCGCCGACGAACTGCCGGACGCCCGGCCGATCCTGCGCGAGGAGATCCTGCGCACCTACGAGTCGATCTTCAGCTGGCGCGAGGGCATCGTGCTGGTGCTGCTCGCGGGCGCCATCCTCGCCTTCGCCATCCTCGCCTGGGAGAAGGCGGCTGGCCTCTCGGCCGAGGAGAAGCGCGAGATCGGCATACTCAAGGCGATCGGCTGGGAGACCTCGGACGTCATCAAGATGAAGTTCTGGGAAGGCGCGCTGATCTCGCTCGCCGCCTTCCTGCTCGGCTATGCCGCGGCCTACCTGCACATCTTCCGCTTCTCCGCGGCCTTCCTGGAGCCGGTGCTCAAGGGCTGGTCGGTGCTCTACCCGCACTTCGACCTCGCCCCGAGCATAGACGGCCTGCAGGTCGCCACGCTGTTCTTCTTCACCGTCTTTCCCTACACGGTGGCCACCATCGTGCCAATCTGGCGCGCGGCGATCACCGATCCGGACGCGGTGATGCGCGCATGATCGAGCTCACCGGCATCCGCAAGGCATTCAACCAAGGCCGCGAAAACGAGTACTGGGCCCTGAACGGCATCGACATCGCGATCGACGCCGAGAAGGTCACCGTTCTGCGCGGCCCGAGCGGCTCGGGCAAGACCACGCTGCTCACCATCGTCGGCTGTCTGTCCCGCCCGACCGCCGGCCGGGTGCGGCTGAAGGACCAGGACATCTCCGGCCTGCCGGAGCGCTTCCTCACCGAGATCCGGCGCCAGACCTTCGGCTTCGTGTTCCAGCAGTTCAACCTGGTCCGCGGCCTAGCGGCCATCGACAACGTCATGCTGCCGGCCTATCCCTGCGGCCTGCCGCACGGCGAGCTGCGCGGCCGCGCCGAGGAGCTGCTGGCCATGCTGCGGCTCGGCCACCGGCGCGATTCCCGGGTGGAATGGCTGTCGGGCGGCGAGCAGCAGCGGGTGGCGATCGCCCGGGCGCTGATCAACCGGCCGCAGGTGGTGATCGCCGACGAGCCGACCGCCAACCTGGATACCGCGCTCTCGCGCGAGTTCCTCGGCATCCTGGAGATGCTGCGCGAGCAGGGCAAGACCGTGCTGCTCACCAGCCACGACCCGCTCGTGGTCGAGGCATCCGTGGTGGACCGGGTGATCGGCCTGCGCGACGGGCGCATCATCGACTAGAAATGCTTTTTCAGCCGGCAATCATCGCCCTGCTGATCGCCACCGCCACCAGCGTCCTGCTGCTGGCGGCGAGCGTGCCCTTCGCCGCGCGGGTGCTCGCCTCCTGGGACCTGGCCAGCGGCTCCGAGCGGCAACTGCGCATGGAGCGGCGCACCTACCTGGTGTCCACCATCCTGTCCTTCGTCTTCGCCAGCCAGCTGGTGGCGCTGCTGCTCTTCATCTTCAATGCCGACCGCATGTCGGTGCTGTTCGTCGGCGCGATGTGCGCCGTGGGCACGCTGAACGTCAACGCCTGGGGCTTCCCGGCGCTGCTGGCGCAGATCGGCCTGTTCTTCCTGGCCTCGACCTGGCTGATCCTGAACCGGGTGGACAACCAGGCGCCGGACTACCCGCTGGTGCGGGTGAAGTACGCGATGCTGCTGGCGATCGCGCCGGTCGCCGCCCTGGCGCTCGGGCTGCAGCTCGCCTACTTCCTGGGCCTCAAGGCGGACGTGATCACCTCGTGCTGCGGCAGCCTGTTCGGCGGCGGCACCGAAACCCTGGGCGGCGATCTCGCCGGCCTGCCGCCGAAGCCGGCGATGCTCGGCTTCTACGCCGTGACCCTGACGGCCGCCGCGGCCGGGGGCTGGGCGGCGCTGCGCGGGCGCGGCGGCCTCCTGCTCGCCGCAGCGAGCGCGACGGCCTTCCTGGCGGCGCTGGCGGGCATCGTTTCCTTCATCTCGCTCTACGCCTATGAGCATCCGCACCACCACTGCCCGTTCTGCCTGCTCAAGCCCGAGTACGACTTCCAGGGCTACGCCCTGTACGCCCCGCTGTTCCTGGGCACCGCCGCCGGGCTGGGCGCCGGCGTGATCCAGCCCTTTGCCCGCGTACCCAGCCTGCGCTCGCTGGTGCCGCAGCGCCTGCGCAGCCTGGGGGCGTTTTCCGGGGCGATGTTCCTGCTGTTCCTGGCGTTCGCCTCCGTTATCATTGCGCGCTCCAACCTGGTTCTGATGGATGGCTGACATGGGCCTGCTGCCGCGCCTGATCGCTCCCCTGCTGCTCGCCGGCCTGCTGGCGGGCTGCGACGCGTCCGCGCCGCGGCTGAACGCCGGCGATCCCGCGCCGCCCTTCAAGCTGGCCCAGCCGGACGGCAAGCCGGTGAACTTTCCCGACGACTTCCGCGGCAAGCCTGTGGTGGTGCGCTTCTGGGCCGAGTGGTGCCGCTTCTGCGAGAAGGAGATGAAGGACATCGAGCAGGTCTGGCAGCGCCACAAGGACCAGGGCCTGACCGTGCTGGCGGTGAACGTCGGCCAGGACAGCGCGTCGGTGGACAACTACGTGCGCAAGCTGGGCGTCACCTATCCGCCGCTGGTGGACGAGAAGTCTGAGACCGCCCGGCGCTACGGCGTGGTCGGCCTGCCGACCACCTATTTCGTGGACCGCGAGGGAAAGATCCGCTCCAAGGTGCTCGGCGAGGCGGAGAAGGACACCTTCGAGCGGCTGGCCTTGGAGACGATGAAATGAGCGAGCGCAAGGGCTGCGATCTGTGCGGGCTCGCGGTCGGCGCGCACCCCTACGTGCTGGCCACCGCCGAGAAGACCTACGAATTCTGCTGCGAAGGCTGCCTGGGCATCTACAAGATGCTGAACAACGTGCAGGAACCGGCCGGCCAGCCGCCGAACCGGATGAAGTCGTCAAACTGACTGGGAGAATCACGATGCACAACGCTGCAACCTAAGGCGCGGCCCGGGCCGCGACGCACATGATGGGCCCGATGGGCCCGGGCG
>DATMWM010000038.1:0-4043 GCA_035562535.1 Rhodocyclaceae bacterium
CCGGCGCCGGGCAGGACCCGGCGACCGCAGAGGCGGCCACGCTGGCCGCGGATGCGCAGGACGAAACCGTAGGCTGAGCCCGGCGGTTCAGGCGCGCCGGATGCGCGCCAGGGTGGCGGTGGTCGAGCGTTCGAACAGGAACGGGATCGACACCGCCCGGCCGCCCCAGCCGCGGACCTCCCCGGCGCCGACGATCTTATCCACCGGCCAGTCGCCGCCCTTGACCAGCACGTCTGGCCGGCATTCCAGGATGCGCAGAATCGGCGTGTCCTCGTCGAACCAGGTGACCAGGCTGACGCTCTCCAGCGAGGCCATCACCGCCATCCGGTCCGCCAGGGTGTTGATCGGCCTGTCCTCGCCCTTGCCCAGGCGCCGCACCGATTCGTCGGTGTTCAGCGCCACCACCATGCTCGCGCCCAGGGCGCGGGCCTGCGCCAGGTAGGTGACGTGGCCGCGGTGCAGGATGTCGAAGCAGCCGTTGGTGAATACCAGCGGCCGGGGCAGGCGCGCCAGGGCGGCGGGCAGGTCGGACGGGGCGCAAATCTTGGCCTCGAAGGCCGGAGGCGGCTGGGTCATGGTAGCGGGTCGGGGCGGCGGCCGGGCCGCGGGTTCGGCCGCGGGGCGTCGCAAGCCTGCATAATATCGGTTTTTTCAGCCGGCCCCGCGCGCCGGGACGGCGATCCGGCCCGCCGTGCGGGCCGCCCGCAGACCCATGCAAGCCAGCGAAACCATCCCAGAACTCGCCGTCGTCGTCCCGGTGCATAACGAGACCGAGAACGTCGAACCCCTGCTCGCGGAGATCCAGGCCGCGCTGGCGCCGGTGGCGCGCTTCGAGGCGATCTACGTCGACGACGGCAGCACCGACGCCACCCCGGCGATCCTCGCCGCGGCGGCGGCGCGCTTTCCCTTCCTGCGGGTGCTGCGCCACCGGAAGAACTGCGGCCAGAGCAGCGCCATTCTCACCGGCGTGCGCGCGGCGCGCGCGCCGCTGGTGGCCACGCTAGACGGCGACGGCCAGAACGACCCGGCCGACATCCCGGCGCTGCTGGCGCGCTGGCGCGCCGAGCCCGCGGACGGGCGGCCGGTGCTCGCCGCCGGCCAGCGCACCCGCCGCCAGGACACCTGGGTCCGGCGGATGTCCTCGCGCATCGCCAACGGCGTGCGCAGCCGCCTGCTCGGCGATTCGACGCCGGACACCGGCTGCGGCCTCAAGCTCTTCGCCCGCTAGGACTACCTGGCGCTGCCCTTCTTCGATCACATGCACCGCTTCCTGCCGGCACTGTTCCTGCGCGCCGGCGGGCGCATCCTGCTGGTGCCGGTGAATCACCGGCCGCGGGAACGCGGCCGCTCGCACTACGGCATCCACAACCGGCTGTGGGTCGGGCTGGTGGACCTGCTCGGCGTGATGTGGCTGCAGGCACGCGGCAAGGTTCCGCAGGTGGTGGCGGCTGCCGCCAAACAGGGAGATCAAACAAGTGGAACATGACCCGATCTGGCTGGCGGTCGGCTTTCTCGGCCAGGGCCTCTTTTCCGCGCGCTTCATCATCCAGTGGCTGAAGAGCGAGAAGCTCAAGAAGAGCGTGGTGCCGCTCGCCTTCTGGTATTTCAGCCTCGGCGGCGGCCTGGTCCTGCTCGCCTACGCCATCCACCGCACCGACCCGGTGTTCATCGTCGGCCAGGCCGCCGGCGTGTTCATCTACCTGCGCAACCTGCACCTGATCCACCGCGAGCGGCGCGACGTCGAGCCGCCGTCCTCCCCAGCCTGATGGGGCGCACCGACCGGGCCGTGGCGCTGGCCGCCGTCTGGTGGCTGGCGCTGGTGACGGTCACCCTGCTCACCCGGCCCTACGTGCCGGTGGACGAGACCCGCTACCTGGCGGTCGCCTGGGAGATGCGGGTCACCGGCGAGTACCTGGTGCCGCACCTGAACGGCGCGCTCTACGGCCACAAGCCGCCGCTGATGTTCTGGCTGATCAACGCCGGCTGGGCCGTTTTCGGCGTCAACGAATGGTGGCCGCGGCTGATCGTCACCGCCTTCGGCCTGGCGGCGCTCCTGCTCACCGCCCGCATCGCGGCCCTGGCGCTGCCCGGCCGCGAACAGGCGCCGGGGCTGGCGGTGCTGGTCACCGGCGGGGCGCTGCTCTGGGCGGTATTCACCACCATGGTGATGTTCGACCTGATGCTGACCACCTTCGCGGCGCTCGCCATGCTCGGCCTGCTGCGGGCGGGCCGGGGCGAACTCGGCAAAGGGTTCCTGATTTTCGGCCTGGGCATCGGGTTGGGCGTGCTGTCCAAGGGCCCGGCGATCCTGCTCCACACCCTGCCGGCGGCGCTGCTCGCACCGCTTTGGCTGCGCCAGCGTCCGGCGGGCGGCTGGGGACGCTGGTACCTGTGGGTGCTCGGCGGCTTCCTGGTCGGGGCGGCGGTGGCGCTGGCCTGGGCGGTGCCGGCCGCTGTGGCCGGGGGCGAGGCCTTCCGCGAGGAGATCTTCTGGAAGCAGTCGGCGAACCGGATGGTGCAGTCCTTCGCCCACCGCAAGCCGCTCTGGTGGTACCTGCCGATGCTGCCGCTGATGCTTTTCCCGTGGCTGTTCTGGGCGCCGTTGTGGAAGGGCTTCGCCGCGCTCGCCCGCTCTGTCCGGGCAGGGCCGGCGGACGGTCCGGCGCAGCCGGGGGTGCGCTTCGCGCTTGCCTGGGCGCTGCCCGGCCTGCTCGCCTTCTCGATGATCAGCGGCAAGCAGATGCAGTACCTGCTGCCCGAGTTTCCCGCCTTCGGCCTGCTGGCCGCCGCGGCGCTGCTCGCGGCGCCGCCCGTGGTCAGGCGCTGGCACCAGGTTCTGCCGGCGTTCGCGCTCGCCGGCCTGGCGGTCTACTTGGTGGTCGATCCCGGCGCTCGCATGACCGAGATCGTGCCGGCCGCGGGCCGGCCCTGGGTGCTGGCCTCGGCGGCAGCCTGCGGGGCGCTCGCTGTCGGAGTGTTGCTCGCGCAGCCCCGCTCGATTGCGGCGGGCGCGGCCCTTCTCGGCACTGCGACGGTCGGCGCGGTGGTCGCGCTGCAGGCGGGCTTCGGCTCGGCGGTGGCCTACGCCTACGACGTCCATCCGGTGGCGCGCCACCTGGCGGAGGTCCAGGCGCAGGGGCAGCCGGTCGCCCACATCGGCAAGTACCACGGTCAGTTCCAGTTCCCGGGCCGGCTGCGCCAGCCGCTGCAGGTAATCGCGGAGGAGGGCGTGGCCGACTGGGCCGCCAGGAACCCGGGCGGAGTGGTGGTCGGCTATACCGAGCCGGACGAGGCGCCCGCCTCGCCGACCAGGCTGTCGCAGCGCTACCGCGGCCAGACGGCGCATGTATGGGCGGCCGCCGACCTGCGCGGCGGCGCGCGGACCGGGGGGCACGCCTCCGGCGACGAACCGGAGAAGTAGCGGTCAGGACAGGCCGGCGTTGTGCTCCGCCCGCCACTGCCTGAGCGCTTCCAGCGTGTCCTCGATGCCGGCGATGATGCGGATGCCGGGCAGTTGCCGGCCGCGGTCGCGCACCGCCGCGCCGCCTGCCCAGATCGCGACGGTCTCGGGCAGAGACTTTCTCAGCGTGTTCAGACCCTCCACCGCCTGACGGACCGGGTAGGCGGCGCTGAAGGACAGGGCGACCACGTCGGCGCCGCTCGCCAGCGCGGCCAGGCGCACGTCCGCCAGCGGGGTGCGCGTGCCCAGGGCGATGCACTGGGCGCCCTCGGCCACCAGCATCGCCTCGGCCATCAGCAGCCCCAGGCCGTGTTCCTCGTCCGGCAGGGTGGTGAGCAGCACGCGCGGCCGGCGGTTGCCCGCCGGATGGCTGTTGATCGCGCCGCGCAGGACGTTCTGCACCTGCTCGGTATACAGGTGCTCCTCGTGCACCTCGATCTCGCCGCGCAGCCAGGCCTCCCCGATCTCGGCGTTCATCGGCGACACCACGTCGGCCACGAAGCGTTGCAGGCCGTTGCGCATCAGAAGCTGCGAGAGCGTGGCGCGCAGTTCCTCGCTGCGGTGCTGGCGGATCAGCGGCAGC
>DATMWM010000039.1:0-3773 GCA_035562535.1 Rhodocyclaceae bacterium
AGGCAGCCGCGCCGGGCCGGATCACGATCGGCGGTCACGATCTCGAACTGATCGCGCTGAAGGGCCATACCGTCGCCGACCTGGCGGTTTTCGACCGGACCACCGGCGTGCTGTTCGCCGGCGACCTGGTCTTCTACCAGCGCGCGGCGACCACCCCGCACGCCAGCCTGAAGGACTGGCTGGCGGCGCTCGACGCGCTGCAGAAGCTGCCCTTCAGCAAGATGGTGCCCGGCCACGGCCCGGTCATCGACGATGCGCGCGGCATCGAGCAGACGCGGCGCTATCTGCGCTGGCTGGGCGATACGCTGGCCAAGTCGGCCGAGCAGGGCCTGGACATGGCCGAGGTGCTCGCGCTGCCGATCCCGGCCGAGTTCGCGTCGATCCCGCTGGTGCGCGGCGAGTTCGAGCGTTCGGTCTCCCACCTCTTTCGCGGCTACGAGGCGCAGGCGCTGGGCGCTCCGGCCCGCTGAAGCCCGGGTGTTTCAAATCGGAACAGGTGCGCAGAATCGATGCGGCCTGCCTGGCGGGGGCGCGCACCGTTCCGGCTGTTTTCAGGGGTTGCGGCCAGGGCGGCGGGCAAACCAGCCGTGGTATGGCAATTGCTGGAGTGCCCGGCGGCGTGGACCACTAGATGCGGCCGGCCCGAGCCAGATCGATCAAACACAACGAGGAGGAGACAAATGCCCGTGCAATGCAAGACTAGACTGACCCGGTGGATCGCAGCGGCGTCGGTTGCCGTGGCGGCTGCGCCGCTGCAGGCCGGCGTGACCGACAAGGACATCGACAACGACGCCAGGACGCCCGGCGACGTGGTCTCCTGGGGCATGGGTCTGAACG
The DNA here is from genome assembly GCA_035562535.1 of Rhodocyclaceae bacterium. Classification (GTDB taxonomy): domain Bacteria; phylum Pseudomonadota; class Gammaproteobacteria; order Burkholderiales; family Rhodocyclaceae; genus DATMWM01. Next base: position 838 of record DATMWM010000039.1, read on the forward strand.
GCCAGCGCTACAGCCCGCTGGACAAGATCAACGCCGGCAACGTCAAGAACCTGGTGCCGGTGTGGTCGTTCTCCTTCGGCGGCGAAAAGCAGCGCGGCCAGGAGTCGCAGCCGCTGGTGCACAACGGCAAGCTCTTCGTCACCGGCTCCTACTCGCGCGCCTTCGCCCTGGATGCCAAGACCGGCGCCAAGCTCTGGCAGTACGAGCATCGCCTGCCCGACGGCATCATGCCCTGCTGCGACGTGGTCAACCGAGGCGGCGCGCTTTACGACAACCTGTTCATCTTCGGCACGCTGGATGCGCAGCTGGTCGCCCTGGACGTGGATTCCGGCAAGGTGGTGTGGAAGGAGAAACTCGCCGACTACCAGGCCGGCTATTCCTACACCGCGGCGCCGATCATCGCCAAGGGCCTGCTGCTGACCGGCGTGTCGGGCGGCGAATTCGGCGTCGTCGGCCGGGTGGATGCGCGCGACCCGAAGACCGGCAAGCTGGTGTGGACCCGGCCTGTGGTGGAAGGCCACATGGGCTACAAGTACGACAAGGACGGCAAGCAGGTCGAGAACGGCCTGACCGGCAAGACCAACGCCTCCTGGCCGGGCGACCTGTGGAAGACCGGCGGCGCGGCCACCTGGCTGGGCGGATCCTACGATGCGGATACCGGGCTGGCGTACTTCGGCACCGGCAATCCCTCGCCCTGGAACAGCCACCTGCGTCCGGGCGACAACCTGTACTCCTGCTCGACTGTGGCGATCGACGTGGCCACTGGGCAGATCGCCTGGCACTACCAGAACACGCCGAACGACGGCTGGGACTTCGACGGCGTGAACGAGTTCGTCACCTACAAGGGCAAGGACGGGCGCGTCCTGGGCGGCAAGGCCGACCGCAACGGCTTCTTCTACGTCAATGACGCCAAGACCGGCTCGCTGGTGAGCGCCTTCCCGTTCGTCAAGAAGATCACCTGGGCCACCGGCATCGACCTCAAGACCGGCAAGCCGCAGTACGTTGCGGACAACCGTCCGGGCGATCCCACCAAGAGCGCGGACGGCAAGAAGGGCACGGTCGTCTTCTCGGCCCCGTCCTTCCTGGGCGGCAAGAACCAGATGCCGATGGCCTACAGCCCGGACACCGGCTACTTCTACGTGCCGGCCAACGAGTGGGGCATGGAGATCTGGAACGAGCCGATCACCTACAAGAAGGGCGCGGCCTACCTGGGCGCCGGCTTCACGATCAAGACGATCGACGAGAAGTACATCGGCGCGATGCGCGCGATCGACCCGTCCAGCGGCAAGATCGTGTGGGAAGTGACCAACAACGCGCCGCTCTGGGGCGGGGTGCTGGCCACCAAGGGCGGGCTGGTGTTCTATGGCACGCCCGAGGGCTTCCTCAAGGCGGTGGACGCCAAGACCGGGCAGGAGGTGTGGAAGTTCCAGACCGGATCCGGCATCGTGGCGCCGCCGATCACCTGGGAGCAGGACGGCGAGCAGTACATCGGGGTCGCCTCGGGCTGGGGTGGTGCGGTTCCGCTGTGGGGCGGGGACGTCGCCAAGCGGGTCAATTACCTGAACCAGGGCGGTTCGATGTGGGTGTTCAAGCTGCACAAGGGTTGATCCCCGGCGGCGCTGCAGCGGCGCCCGAGGGTTCGTCCACGGCCGGCCGGTACCCGGGTACCGGCCGGTTTTTCGTGTCGAGGCGGAGCGGATCGCGCGAGGCGCCGCGGCAGAGGGTTACATCTGGTCCATCGTTCGGGAGAAGCGCGTGAAATTGGTTCGTGTTGCGGTCGTGGCGTTTGCGGCGGGGCTGTCCATCCAGTCGGCGTGGGCCGATGCCAAACGGGACGAGGAGATGAAGAAACTCGCCGCGACCAGCGGCTGCGTGGCCTGCCACAGCATCGAGCCGGGCGCCAAGGGTCCGGACGGCCTGCCCCCGGTCGGGCCGGCCTGGAAGGACGTGGCGGCCAAGTACAAGGGCGACAAGGGTGCCGCCGCCCAGCTCACCAGTACGGTGATGCAGGGATCCAACCCCTACCACAGCCACTGGAAGGGCAAGGTCAGCGGCCTGGCCATGCCGCCGAACGACGTGGCGATCAAGGAAGCCGACGCCAGGAAGCTGGTGGACTGGATCCTGTCGCTGGCGAAGTAGCCCCGGCGGGCCGGACGGGGCGCCCGCCTTCAGCCGGCCTTGAGCTTCCGGTACAGCGTGGTGCGGCTGATGCCCAGTTCGCGGGCCGCGGCCGCCACGTTGCCCTCGTGGCGCCTGAGCGCGGCGCGTACCGCCTGCAGCGTCAGCGCGTCCAGGTCGGCAGGGGGAAGGTCCGCCGGCTGGGGCCGGGCCGCCGCGACGGCAGGAGCCGCCGGTCCGGCGGCCTCGGCAAGCTCGTCGAAGAAATCGTCCGGCAGGTGCTCGCGGCGGATGCCGCAGGTGCCGTCGGACATGATGCAGGCGGTGCGCAGCAGGTTGGCGAGCTGGCGCACGTTTCCCGGCCAGGGATGCCGGTGGAACAGCGCCATCACCTCCGGATCGATCTTCGGCTTGCGGTTCGTCCCGGCGGTCTCCTGCAGCAACTGGGTGACCAGGACTTCCAGGTCGCCGCGCTCGCGCAGCGGCGGCAGCGACACGGTCAGCCCGTTCAGCCGGTAGTAGAGGTCGCCGCGGAACTGGCCGCGCGCCACCAGGTCGCGCAGCTTGCGGTGCGTGGCGCAGATAATCGCCACGTCCACCGGATACGACTTGACGCTGCCCAGGGGCGTTACCACCCGCTCTTGCAGCACCCGCAGCAGCCGGGCCTGCAGTGCCGGCGGCATGTCGCCGATCTCGTCGAGGAATAGGGTGCCGCCGTTGGCCTGCAGGATCCGGCCCTGGTAGCCCCGGCGCTTCGCGCCGGTGAAGGCGCCTTCCTCGTAGCCGAACAACTCCGATTCGATCAGCCCCTCCGGGAT
>DATMWM010000040.1:0-6897 GCA_035562535.1 Rhodocyclaceae bacterium
GCATCGTCGGCGGACCGATGCGCGGCGGCACGGTGGCTTCGCACACCGACCATCGGATCGCCATGTCCTTCGCGGTGGCCGCGCTGCGGGCGCAGGGCGCGATCCGGATCCGGGACTGCGACAACGTGGCGACCTCGTTCCCGGGCTTCGTCGAGCTTGCCGCGAACGCAGGCCTGCGTATCCGCACGGTCTGAGCCGGCGATGACAGCGCAGGAAATCGACCCGATCCCGGTCGTCGCAATCGACGGCCGGGATCGGGCTGGTTCCCTGCGCTGCCATCGCCGGCTCAGATGGTGCGGATGCGCAGGCCGGCGTTCGCCGCGAGTTCGACGAAGCCCGGGAACGAGGTCGCCACGTTGTCGCAGTCGCGGATCCGGATCGCGCCCTGCGCCCGCAACGCGGCCACCGCGAAGGACATGGCGATGCGATGGTCGGTGTGCGAGGCCACCGTGCCGCCGCCCATCGCCCCGCCGACGATGCGCATGCCGTCCGGCAGCGGCTCGGCGGACACGCCGAGGGCGCGCAGCCCTTCGGCCATGACCGCGATCCGGTCGGATTCCTTCACCCGCAGTTCCTCGGCGCCGGTCACCAGGGTCTCGCCCTGCGCGTGCGCCGCCGCGACGAAGACCGCCGGAAACTCGTCGATCGCCAGCGGCACCAGCGACTCCGGGATGCGCGCGCCGTGCAAAGGCGCATGGCGCACGCGCAGGTCCGCCACCGGCTCGCCGCCGGCCAGGCGCTCGTTCTCGACCGCGATGTCCGCGCCCATCAGGCGCAGGATGTCGACGATCCCGGTGCGCGTCGGGTTGATGCCGACGTGTTCCAGCACCAGGTCCGAGCCCGGGGCGATGCTGGCCGCCACCAGGAAGAAGGCCGCCGACGAGATGTCTGCAGGCACGTCGATGCGCGTGGCGCTCAACCGGCCGCCGCCGCGCACGCAGGCGCGGTTGCCCTCGCGCCGCACGGCGCAGCCGAATGCCGCGAGCATGCGCTCGGTATGGTCGCGCGTGGGCGCCGGCTCGCTCACGCAGGTCTCGCCTTCGGCGTACAGGCCGGCCAGCAGCAGCGCCGACTTGACCTGGGCACTCGCCACCGGCATCGCGTAGTCGATCCCTGCCAGTCGCTGCGCCGGGCGCACGGCGAGCGGCGGACGCCCCTCCTCCGCGGTGTCGATGCGCGCGCCCATCAGGCCGAGCGGCGCGGCCACGCGCTTCATCGGGCGCTTGCGCAGGCTGGCGTCGCCGTCCAGGCGTGCCTCGAATCCCTGTCCCGCCAGCAGGCCGGTCAGCAGCCGCATCGAGGTGCCGGAGTTGCCGCAGTCGAGCACCGAGCGCGGCGGCTGCAGGCCGCGCATGCCCACGCCATGCACCGTGACCCGGCCCTGCTGCGGCCCCTCGATGCGCACGCCCATGGCGCGAAAGCAGTTCATCGTCGCCAGCGCGTCCTCGCCTTCGAGGAAGCCGGTGATCTCTGTCGTGCCCTCGGCGATCGCGCCGAGCATGATCGAGCGATGCGAGATCGACTTGTCGCCGGGAACGCGCAGGCGGCCGCTCAGTCGGCCGCCGGGCTCAACGAGGTAATCCATGGCTTGTTCTCTATCCTGTCCAGCCAGGCCTGGCGCGCCGCGCGCGCCGCGCCGAAGGCCCGTTCAAGGCCGTCCCCGTCGGCGCGTTCGAGCGCGCCGCGGAGCCTCGCCAGTTCGGCTTCGTAGGCGTCCAGTTCGGCCAGCAGCGCATCCCGGTTCGCCACGCAGATGTCGCGCCACATCTCCGGATGGCTGCCGGCGATTCGGGTGAAATCGCGGAACCCACCCGCGGCGAAGTCGAAGAACTTCTCGGATCCGGGCCGCGCGGCCAGTTCATGCACCAGGGCGAAGGCCAGCAGGTGCGGCAGATGGCTCACCGCGGCGAAGACGCGGTCGTGCTCTTCCGGTCCCATCTGCGCCACGGTCGCGCCGCAGGCTTCCCAGGCGGCCCGCACCCGGGCGACGTCCTCCGGCCGGTTCTCCGGGAGCGGCGTCATCACCACCCGCCGCCCGCGGTACAGATCGGCCGCCGCGGCAACAACCCCGCTCTTCTCGGCGCCGGCGATCGGGTGGCTGGGTACGAACTGCGCGATCCGCTCGCCGAACCGGCGGCGCGCCGCGGCCACGACGTCCCGCTTGGTGCTGCCGCCGTCGGTCACCACGGTCTGCGCCTCGAGATGCGGCACCAGCGCCGTCATCTGGGAGTCCATCCCGCCGACCGGCGTCGCCAGCAGCACCAGGTCGGCGCCGCGCAGCGCCTCGGCCCAGTCTGCGGCGATCGCATCGATCGCCCCGAGTTCCAGCGCCTGGCGCAGCGATGCGGCCGAACGGCCGATGCCGACGATCTCGCGCACCGCACCCGCCCGGCGCAGCGCCAGCGCGAACGAGCCGCCGATCAGCCCGACCCCGCAGACCACCAGCCGCCCGATCGTCGGCGCCACCGCCGCCTCCCGGGTCAAATCGCCTCTTCCAGGGCGTGCTCCAGCGCCTCCAGGAAGCGCTGGTTCTCGCTTTCCAGGCCGATGGACACGCGCAGGTGCTCCGGCATGCCGTAGCCGCCGATCGGCCGCACGATCACCCCCTGGCGCAGCAGGCTCTGGTTGACCGCCGCCGCGTTGCCGACGCGGAAGGTGACGAAGTTGCCCTTGGAGGGAATCGTCTCCAGCCCGAGGTCCTCCAGCCCGGCCACCACCTGCGCCATGCCTTCCGCGTTGAGCGCGCGGCTGCGCTCGACGAAGGCCTCGTCGCCGAGCGCGGCCTCGGCGGCGGCGAGCGCCACGTTCGAGACGTTGAACGGCTGGCGCACCCGGTTCATCAGGTCGGCCACCTCCGGGTGGGCCAGCGCGAAGCCCACCCGCAATCCGGCCAGGCCGTAGGCCTTCGAGAAGGTGCGCGTGATCACCAGGTTAGGGAAGCGGGCGAGCCAGGCGACGCTGTCGTAGCGCGCCTCGGGCGGCAGGTATTCGTTGTAGGCCTCGTCGAGAACGACGACGACCTGCGCCGGCACCTCGGCCAGGAAACCCTCCAGGTCCGCCCCGGAGAGGAAGGTGCCGGTCGGATTGTTCGGGTTGGCGACGAACACCACGCGGGTGCCTGAGCCGATCGCCGCGAGCATGGCGAACAGGTCGTGTCCGTAGTCGCGCGCGGGCACCTCGATCCCCTCGGCGCCGATCGCCTGCGTGGCGAGCGGATAGACCGCGAAGGCGTGCTGCGCATACACCGCCGAGAAGCCCGGCGCCAGGAAGGCGCGCGCCGCCAGGTCGAGCACGTCGTTCGAGCCGTTGCCGAGCACGATCTGGTTCATCCCGACCCCGTAGCGCCTGGCCAGCGCGGTCTTCAGCGCGAAGCCGTTGCCGTCCGGGTAGCGGCCCACCTCGTCCAGCGCCGCCGCCGCGGCCTTGCGCGCCAGCGGGCTCATGCCGAGCGGATTCTCGTTCGAGGCGAGCTTGACGATGTTCTCTTCCTTCAGCCCCATTTCGCGGGCGAGTTCGGAGATCGGCTTGCCCGGCTGGTAGGGCGAGATGGCGCGAACGTAGGTCGGGGCGAGATCGGCAGGTTTCATGTTCGTAGCGGTCATTGCAGCGCGGTCGGGTAGGAGCCGAGCACTTTCAGGAAAGACGAGCGGTGGCGCAGTTCCTCCAGCGCCGCGGCCACGGTCGGCTGCGCCTGGTGGCCCTCGACATCGACGTAGAAAACGTACTCCCACAATCCGGAGCGCGAGGGCCGCGACTCGAAGCGGGTCATGGACACGCCGTTGTGCGCCAGCGGGGCGAGCAGGCCATGCACCGCGCCCGGCCGGTTCAGCGCCGAGCAGACGAACGAGGTCTTGTCCCTTCCCGACGGGCCCGCATCGTGCACGCCGAGCACCAGGAAGCGCGTGGTGTTGTTCGGATCGTCCTCGATCGAATGCGACAGGATCTGCAGGCCGTAGCGCCGCGCCGCGGCCTCCCCGGCTATGGCGCAGGATTCGGCATCCTCGGCGGCCAGGCGCGCCGCCTCCGCGTTGCTCGCCACCGGCACGCGGGGCAGGTTCGGCAGGTTGCGGTTCAGCCACTCGTGGCACTGCGCCAGCGACTGGCTGTGGGAGTAGAGCCGCTTGGCTCCCGCGGCCGATTCGCCCAGGCCGAGCAGGTGCTGGTGGATGCGCACCACCACCTCGCCGCAGATCTTCAGCGGCGTGGCCAGCAGCAGGTCCATGGTCCGGCCGATCGTGCCCTCGGTGGAGTTCTCCGCAGGCACGATGCCGTAGTCGGCGTTGCCCGCCTCCACGGCGCGGAAGACGTCGTCGATCGCCGCCATCGGCGCGAAGCCCGGCGCAGAGCCGAAGTGCTTCTTGGCGGCGGCCTCGGAGAAGGTGCCCTCGGGCCCGAGATAGGCCACGCGCAGCGGTTGCTCGAGCGCGAGGCAGGCGGACATGATCTCGCGGAAGATCCGCGTGACCGCCTCGTCCGGCAGCAGCCCGGCGTTCATCTCGGCCACCCGGCGCAGCACCTGGGCCTCGCGCTCCGGGCGGTAGACGTTGCCGTGCTTGATCTCGCCGATGCGGTGCGCGATCTCGGCACGGCGGCTCAACAGCCGCAGCATCTCGGCGTCGAGTCCGTCGATCTCGTCGCGCAGCCGGTTGAGTTCCTCGCTCATCCGCGATCCGCCCGGTCGGCGTCAGGTCGGCAGGTAGCGCACCGCCAGCACGCCCTCGATGCGCGCGATCGACTCGATAACCTCCGCGGTCACCGCCGAGTCAACGTCCGCGAGCGTGTAGGCCATCTCGCCCTTGGACTTGTTCATCATGTTGTGCAGGTTGAGGTTCGCCTTGGCCATGGCGGTGGAGATCTGGCCGACCATGTTCGGCACGTTGGCGTTGGCGATCGCCACGCGGAACTTCGACTCCCGCGGCATCACCACGTTCGGGAAGTTCACCGCGTTCTGGACGTTGCCGTTTTCCAGGTAGTCGCGCACCTGCTCCGCCACCATCACCGCGCAGTTGTCCTCCGCCTCGCGCGTCGAGGCCCCCAGGTGCGGCAAGGCGACGACATGCGGATGGGCGTTGACGTGGGCACTCGGGAAATCGCAGACGTAGTAGCGCAGCTTCTGGGCCTCCAGCGCTTGCAGCACGGCGGCCTCGTCCACCACGCCGTCCCGCGAGAAGTTCAGCAGCACCGCGCCGTGCCGGACATGCTCCAGGTTCTCCGCGTTGATCAGTCCGCGCGTGGCCTGGACCAGCGGAACGTGCAGGCTGACGAAGTGGGCGTTCTTCAGGATCTCGCCCACGCTGTGCGCCTTCTTCACCTGCGAGGGCAGGCTCCAGGCGGCATCGACGGTGATCTCCGGATCGTAGCCGAGCACGTGCATGCCGAGCTTGATCGCGGCGTCGGCCACCAGGCAGCCGATCTTGCCCAGTCCGACAACCCCGAGCGTGTGGCCTGCGAGCTCGAAGCCGGCGAAGTTCTTCTTGCCCTCCTCGACCCTCTTTTCCATGTCCGACGCGTTCGGGTCCAGGGCGCGTACGAAGCCGAGCGCCCCGGTCAGGTTGCGCGCCGCCATCAGCATGCCGGCGATCACGAGTTCCTTCACCGCGTTGGCGTTCGCGCCGGGCGCGTTGAATACCGGCACGCCGCGGGCGCTCATCGCCTTCACCGGGATGTTGTTGGTGCCCGCGCCCGCCCTGCCTATCGCCCTGACCGAGGCCGGAATGTCCATGCTGTGCATGTCCGCCGAACGCACCAGGATCGCGTCCGGATTCGCCACGTCCTTGCCGATCGCATACTGCTCGGGGGGCAGGTGCTTCAGCCCGACCTGGGAGATCTGGTTGAGTACCAGGATGCGAAATTGCTCAGCCATTTTTCTTCTCGAACTCCTGCATGTAATCGACCAGGCGCTGCACGCCTTCCCGGGGCATCGCGTTGTAGATCGATGCCCGCATGCCGCCCACCGAGCGGTGTCCCTTCAACTGAACCATGCCGCGCTCCTTGGCGCCCTTCAGGAAGGCCTCGTCCAGCTCGGCGTTCTTCAGGGTGAAGGGCACGTTCATGCGCGACCGGTCCTCCCTGCGCACCGGCGAGACGAAGAACCCGCTGCGGTCCAGGTAATCGTAGAGCAGGCCGGCCTTGTCGACGTTGTGCTTCTCCATCTGCGCCAGCCCGCCATTCTTCTTCAGCCACTGGAACACCAGGCCGGCGATGTAGATCGCGTAGGTCGGCGGGGTGTTGTACATCGAGCCGTTCTCGGCGTGGGTCTTGTAGTCGAGCATGAGCGGCGTCTTCGGGGCGGCCTGGCCGATCAGGTCCTCGCGCACGATGACGATGGTCAGCCCGGCCGGGCCGATGTTCTTCTGCGCGCCGGCGTAGATCAGGCCGAAGCGCGCGACGTCGATCGGACGCGACAGGATGTCCGAGGACATGTCCGCCACCAGCGGCACGCTGCCGGTGTCCGGCACCCAGTGGTACTCGATGCCGCCGATGGTTTCGTTCGAGGTGATGTGCACGTAGGCCGCGTCCGCCGAAAGCTTCCACTGCGACTGCGCCGGCACGTAGCCGAAGTTCTTGTCCTCGCTCGATGCGGCGACGTTGACCGCGCAGAGGAGCTTCGCTTCCTTGATCGCCTTCTTGGCCCACTCGCCGGTATGCACGTAGTCTGCGCCCGCCTTGCCCCGCAGCAGGTTGAGCGGGACCATGGCGAACTGCAGCGACGCTCCGCCCTGCAGGAACAGCACCTTGTAGTTGGCGGGGATGGCCATCAGCTCGCGCAGGTCGCGTTCGGCCTGCTCGTGTATGGCCATGTATTCCTTGCCGCGATGGCTCATCTCCATCACCGACTGGCCGCTGCCGTGCCAATCCACCAGTTCCCCGGCCGCCTGCCTGAGCACCTCTTCCGGC
>DATMWM010000041.1:0-6334 GCA_035562535.1 Rhodocyclaceae bacterium
GCCGGCCGCACCCGTGCCGCCGCGGCCGGCCCCGCAGGCTGCCGCCGCCCCGCCGCCTTCCGCGCCTGTCCAGGCGTCCGCACCGATGCCGGCAAACGCCGACGCCCTGGCGCAGGCCTTCCTCGCCGGGCTCGGTACGCCGAACCTGCAGCTTCCGCAGGGTCTGACCCCTGAGACGATGCAGTTGATCGGCGTGCTGCTGCGCGAGGCGGTGCAGGGCACGCTGGACCTGCTGCTCGCCCGCGCGATGACCAAGCGCGAGGTCCGCGCCGACGTGACCATGATCGTCGGCAAGGACAACAATCCGCTGAAGTTCTCGCCGGACGCGGGCGTGGCGCTGGCGCACCTGCTCAACCCGCAGATGCGCGGCTTCATGCCGCCGGCCGCGGCGATGCAGGATGCCTACGACGACCTGCGCTCGCACACCTTCGGCTTCATGGCCGGCATGCGTGCGGCATTGGCCGGGGTGCTGGCGCGCTTCGATCCGCATAACCTCGAGCAGCGGCTCACCCAGAAGTCGATGCTCGACAGCCTGCTGCCGATGAACCGGCGGGCCAAGCTGTGGGACCTGTTCAGCGAGATGTACCAGGAGATCTCGCGGGAGGCGGAGGACGATTTCCACGCCCTGTTCGGCAAGGAGTTCCTGCGCGCCTACGAGGAGCAGGTGGCGCGGCTCGAAGAACGCGGCGGCGGCCGGTAGGCCGCCGGCGGGGGAGAAACGCGTGCACATGGAGATCGCCGTGCTGTCCAAGCCGGGCGGGCGGACGCACAACGAGGACGCCTGCGGCTACTGGACCTCCGACGGCCTGTGCTGCTGGGTGGTGTCCGACGGTGCCGGCGGCCACGGCGGCGGCGACGTCGCCTCAAAGCTCGTGGTCGGCACCGTGCTGCGCGAGTTCGCGGCCGCGCCGCAGATGTCGCGCGGCAGCCTGACCGACCTGCTGTACCGGGCGAACAACGTGCTGCTGGCGAACCAGCGCAGCGAGAAGCGTCTGATGGACATGCGCGCCACGGTGGCCGTGCTGGTGCTCGACCAGGCGAGCGGCAGCGCGCTGTGGGGCCACGTGGGCGACTCGCGCATCTACTGCTTCCGCAACGGCGGCCTGTTCCGCCAGACGCGCGACCACAGCGTGGTGCAGGGCCTGCTGGACATGGGCGCCGGCGACCCGAGTTGGCTGCGCTCCCACCCGCAGCGAAACATCCTGCTGGCGGCGCTCGGTTCGGAGGACGAGTTCAACCCCGCGGTCGAGGAGTGGCCGCTGGCGGTGCACGACGGCGACGCGTTCCTGCTCTGCAGCGACGGACTGTGGGAATACGTGGAGGAGCCGGTCATGGCGCAGACGCTGGGCGAGTGCGGTTCGCCGCGGGACTGGCTGGACGCGATGGAGCACGAGCTGCTGCGCCGCTGCAAGGCCGGCCACGACAACTACACCGGCGTGGCGGTCTGGCTCGGCGATACCAGCGTCGTGACCCGCACCATGGCGCAACAGCCGCCGTTTTCCGCTGTCTGATCAACCGAAAGCCCGCTGTCCGGACTGCGGACGGCCGGCGAACACCCTACTGGAGAACCGCAATGACGAACGCAAGATCGATGGCACTGGTCCTGTGCGCCGTGGCGCCGGCACTGGCCTTCGCGCAGCCGACCGAGAAGGTGTTGAAGGGCAAGGAGGTCACCGAGTCCAACCTGATCGAGGCGCTCACGCCCGAGGAGGGCGTGCGCACCCGCTCGATCAAGATCATGCGCGAGGGCGGGACGCCGCAGGCGCCGGCCAAGCCGGCGGCCGCCTCGCTGCTGATCACCTTCGAGACCAACTCGGCGGAGCTGACCCCGCGCGCGAAGCAGTCGCTGGACGTGGTCGGGCGCGCGCTCACCTCGAACAAGCTGGCGGACTTCAAGTTCTCGATCGAGGGCCATGCCGACCCGCGCGGCGAGGACGCGCGCAACCTGGAGCTCTCCCAGGCGCGGGCGGAGAGCGTGGTCAACTACCTGGCCGAGCATTTCAAGATCGACCGCACCCGGCTCAAGCCGATCGGCAAGGGCGAGGCCGAACTGATGAACACCGCCAACCCGGCCGCGCCGGAAAATCGCCGCGTCACGATCAAGACCGTGGTCGAATAGCGGGCGCTACCGGCTTTCCTCGATGGTGAATGTAGCGGCGCCGTAGGCGTCCGAGCAGGCCTCGCCGGCGGCGCACACCGGTTTGCCGGCGAAGGGCGAAGGCTCCGCAGGCTGGCTGCGCGCGACCTCGGCGGCGGTCTCCAGCGGGAACTCGGCGAACGGATCGACCTTCTTCAGTCCCGCGGCGCTGAAGTCCCGCGGCTGCTCCGAGACGATCGCCACGAAGTGATTCGTTCCGGCCGGACCGCCGGCCACCATCGCCCAGCCGGGACGCGGCAGCGTCAGTTCCTTGTCCGCGTCGATCCGGTTGCGTCCGTCTATGGCATTCGGGAACAGCAGGTTGAAGTGGGCGCGGTCGGTGCCCACCATCAGGACGTACAGGTGGCCGGGCCTGGACGAGCGGATGCGGAAGCTCAGCTTGTCCTTGCCGATGCGCACGTTGGCCTTGTCCAGCACGACCGCCACGGCGTGATCGCGGTTGCGCTGCCGGAAGATCTGGTCTAGCGCGTCGATCGGATCGAAGGGCTTAAGCGGCGCCGTCGCCTGCTCGCTCGTCCCGGCGAGTTCCTTCACCAGCTGGTCCGACGATAGCGAGCGCCCGTCCGCGGACTGCACGCCTGCCGCGGTCGGCGCATCCTGCACCGCCGGCGGGGAGGGCGGCGCAGGCGGCGGCTGTTCCTTGCGGCCGACCGCGAACCAGAGCGCGGCGGCGAGCACCGCGGCGGCAAGCGCGCCGCCGGCGACCAGCGGCAGCCTGGAACGCGCGGCTCCGGCGCTCTGGGGCGGTGCCGCAGCGACGGGCGCGGCGGCGGCAGCCTGGGGCGGAGCCCCCGCGGCCGAGGCCTCGCCGATACCGAGGAGATCGCGCAGTTCGGCCACGCTCTGCGGGCGCGCTTCCGGCATCACGGAAAGCGCGCGGTCGATCGCCTTGAGGAAGCGCTCGCCGTAGCGGCCGGCCGCCGCCTGGGACAGCGGCGGCATGGTGTCGTTCATCATGCGGCCGACCGAGGGCGTCGGCGCCTTGCCGGTGATCGCGTAATAGACCACCGCCGCCAGCGCGTAGATGTCGGTCCAGGCGCCCTGCTTCATGTGCGGCACCTCGGCGTACTGCTCGAGCGGCGCGTAGCCGGGCTTGAGGATGACCGTCAAGGCCTGGGTCATGTCGCCGATCACCCGCCGCGCGGCGCCGAAGTCGAGCAGCAGCGGCCGCCCGTCCTTGAGCAGCAGGATGTTGTCCGGCGCGATGTCGCGGTGGAAGCAGTTCTCGCGGTGGATGATCTCCAGCGCGTCGAGCAGCTGGGCCAGCAGCCTTTCGAGCCAGTCCTGGCGCGGCGGCCCGTTCATCGCCTTCAGCGCCTGCTTGAGCGTCGGCCCCTCGTAGAAGGGCATGACCATGAAGGCGGTGCCGTTGGCCTCCCAGAACCGGTAGACCTTGACCAGCGAGGGATGGTCGAACTGCGCCAGCAGCCGCGCCTCGTTGACGAAGCTGCGCAGGCCGGCCTCGAAGGTCTCCTTGTGCCGGGCGGAGCGCACCGCCACGGTCATGCCCTGGGTGCGCGCGGCCAGGGCCGAAGGCATGTACTCCTTGAGCGCCACGCGGCGCTGCAGGGAGTGGTCGTAGGCGAGGTAGACGATGCCGAACCCGCCCTCGCCGACCAGGCCGGTGATCTCGAACTCGCCCAGGCGGGTACCCGGCGGCAGGGCGTTGCCGTGATCCTCCGCGGCGGTTGCGGCCGCGGCGGCCGCCGGGGCGACGATCGTCCGGTCGTCGTTGCGCTCTTCAGCCACGGCGCAGCGCTGAGTCGATCGCGGTCACGAAGCCGTCCCCGAGCCGCTGCCGTCGAGCAGGCGGACAAAGTCGTCGGGTGCCGGAAGTCCATTCCAGCAGGCCACCAGGGGCGAGCGGCCCTCCCGCCCGTTCGACCACCACAGGCTGCGGCCGAAGCTCGCCGCCGCCAGCAGTTCCGCGCCGGTCGCCGCCAGAGCCGCCGGCCAGGCGTCCGCGCCGGGAAGGCGGGCGGCGATCATGCCGTTGCCGCCGGGGACGGCGCAGCGGGCCAGGCGCAGCGCGGGCTCGGTGAGCGGATCGGGGCTGCCGACATCCGGCACGGGGATCGCGTCCAGGATCTGGTCCAGCCGCTCCGGCGTGACCGACAGGTCCAGGGTGGCGAGCGCCGCGCCCTCGGCCTGCGCGAGCCAGGCCGAGAGCCGTTCCAGCCGTTCCTGGCGCAGCGCGACCTGGGGCAGTTCGAGTGCGATGGTCAGCGGAAAATAGCGGCCGACGCGGTCCACGCTGGGCATCAGCACGCCGGCCCAGGCGGCGCTGCCGCAGACCCCGGGCATGAGCAGGAAACGCCACACCGGGCTGGTCAGGTACAGATCGAGCCACTGGCCGCCCAGTTGGGCGCGGCTGGAGGCCAGCGCCCGCTGCAGCCAGTCGTCCCAGGCGACGATGAAGCGCGAGGGCAGCCGCCGCGAGGCGAAGTCCCCGAGGTTCGGGATCTTGCCGTACCAGCCCGGCATCAGGGCCTCCGCAGGCAGCATCGGCTACAGCCGCCCCGGGCACTGGAACTGTTCGAGTTCCTTGAAGCGGAACGGGTTCTGCACGCTGCTGGTGGTGATCTCGAAGGTCGCCTTGCGGCCCTCGATGTTGAAGGTCGCCTTGAAGCGCTCCGGCAGACCCGTGTTCTCCATCTGCAGCCGGTCGAACATGCGGAACAGCGCCCAGGGGCCCTCGAACACCATGCCGGAGGCGCCGGCCGGGGAGGGCGGCTGGATCTGCACGCGCACCTGGGTGCTGCCCTTCGGCCCGGGCCACTGCACCGACTGCGGCACCTGCGGGCCGTGGCTGTACTTCACCAGTTGCCCGTCCACGTCCAGGATGAACTGGTTGATCGAGGCGTCCATCTCGATCGGCTTGAAGTCCAGGCGCAGGCTGGCGCCCTTGCCGCCGCCGCGGAAGAACACATCGCGGATCGCCGCGGCGCGCTGGAACTGCACCAGCGTCCCGGAGTCGCCCATGGAGGCGTCGCCGACCTTCTTGAAGCTCCACGGCTTGGTGGAAGTGTCGACGTACTGGGCGAGGTTCTTCTGGAAGAACTCGTCGATCAGACCGCCCGCGGAGAACAGCCGCGAGAAGTCCTCCTGGGTCACGTCCTGGGCGCTGGAGCGCACGAACGGGTAGCGGCCGTTGATCGCCTTCGGGCAGTACTCGCCGAGCGAGGCGGTGAGGCTGGCGGAGAGGTTCGAGCGGGTCGCCCCGAGCGCCTGCGCCGAGCCGCTCGTGGACAGGGTCTGGAGCATCGAGCGCAGCGGCTCGGGCATGCGCGCCGACTCGGCCTTGATCCGGGTCGGCACGTCGCTCTGCGGCGGCGCCGCGCCGCTCTTGACCGCGGTCTCGGTGGCGGTGAGCAGCGTGTAGAGCTCGTTGATCAGCGCGATCGAGGCGTCCACCGGCGCGGGCTGGCCCTGTGCCGGGCTGCGCGCCATGCGCCGCAGGCCGTCGAAGCGGTCGTCGACGATGCTCTCCAGCTTCGGTCCCTGGGCGGTCTGCGCCGCCGCGGTCTCCGGCCCGCCGAACATCTTGAGCAGTTCCTTCTGCGACTCCTTGACCTTGTCGGTGGCCTTGTCGACCACGGTCCGGGCCTCCTCGGGCTTCTCGCCGAGCGTGGTTTCGCGGGACATGGCCTTGACCAGCACCGGCATCGGCGAATCGCTCGCCGAGAGCACGCGGGCGATCTCGATGCTCTTCTGCAGGCTGGTCGGGCGCACCAGGCGGATATCGCCGACGAACTTCTCCCAGACCCGGGCGTAGTCGTCGAGGTACAGGCGGCGCACCTCGTCGCTCATGCGCTTGAGCGCCTGCGGGTCGGTGAAGCGGGACTGCTGGCGGTCGGTGATGCCCATGACCCAGGATTCCTCCTCCGCAAGCTGCCGGGTCACCTTCTCGGCCTCCTTCACGAAGGCCTTGTGGTAGCCGTCGTAGGTGAACAGGCCGGGTACGCCCTGGGTCAGCGGCGCGCCGCTGGCGCGCTCGATCACCAGCGGGGCGGCCGGTCCGGCCACCTGGCTGATGCGGAATTCGGGGATGTCCGCGCCGACGCCCTGGCGCTTGAGACGGCTGTACACGCGCTGCGGCAGCGGCAGCGCGGCGAGCTGGGTGCGCAGCTGCTGGATCAGCTGCGCGTCGGCGGGCAGCGGCGGATTCACCGGGCC
>DATMWM010000042.1:0-4676 GCA_035562535.1 Rhodocyclaceae bacterium
GCGAGATGGCACACGACGTCCAGCGCATACAGCGATTCCTCGCTGCCTTCGGCATCGCCGATGCGCGCCGCCGCCTGCTCCAGCCAACCGGTCAGGGTGCGGTGTTCGCCGTCCATCTGGGCATGTTCGGTGCCGGGGAGCGTGATCATGCGTCCTCCTTGCAGGGGTCCGCGGGACGGCGCCGTTCGCCGCCGCGTCCTGTTCGGGCCGATTGTCGCCGACCTATGTTGCGGCGTGGCGAAGGGCCGAAATGTAGCGCCAGCGTCATCGGGCTTCCACCAAAGTGAAACATGCGTGGCCTAACGTAGGACTTCGTGCGGTAACAATGCCGCAATCTCGCAGAGGGACAGCGCATGCTCCAGCCGAATCCGCAAGACGCGCCGCAGTTCAGTCTGGACCCAGCCATGCTGCAGGAGATCCTCGCCCACGCCCGTCCGCTGGGCCATGGCGAGGACGCGCCGAATCTGAACCTGGGTTTCGGCTTTCTCTACTACGGCCTGGCGCGGGCGCTGCGGCCGAAGCACGTGCTGGTGATCGGCTCGGGCTACGGTTTCAGCGTGGTCTGCCTGGCGCTCGGTCTGAAGGACAATGGCCGCGGCAGCCTGAGCTTCGTAGACCCGTCCTACTCGGTCTTCCGGGACGGGCCGATGCGCACGGTCGGCGGCACCGGGCAGTGGGACGACCCGCAGAAGGTGCGCGCGCATTTTCGCCGCTTCGGCGTCGAGCGCCTGGTCACGCACTTCAAGCTCGCCAGCGCGGACTTCTTCGCGGACTACGCCGAGCGCGGCCTGCCCGCGATCGATCTGGCCTTCGTCGACGGCAGTCACAGCTACGCCGACGTGCGCCACGACTTTCTCGCCGTGCTGCGCCGCAGCCGCCGCAATTCCTACATCCTGCTCCACGACACCAACATCTACGTGCGCGAACTGGTGCGCCACGCCGGGGTGAAGCGCTGGCTGAAGGCGATCGCCCGGGACAAGGAGTCCTTCGAGGTCATCGATTTTCCCTTCGCCTCCGGCGTGGCCCTGGTGCGCGTGCTGCGCGACGGACCGTGGGACATCGCCGATCGATGCTGATCGGGGCGGCGCTCCTCGCCGCGGCGGCGATCGCCGGCTACCTGTACTGGCGCCACGTCTGGTTCTTCCGCGACCCGCCGCGGTCGCCGCCGGCCGCTGCGGGCATCCTCAGCCCCGCCGACGGCGTCGTGGTCTACGTGCGCAGGGTGCCGCCCGGCGAGGAAGTGGTCGTGATCAAGCAGGGCGTGCGTGCCACCGTGCGCGACATCCTGCGCCAGGACGAGAACACGACCCGCCTGGTGATCGGCGTGTTCATGAGCCCGTTCGACGTGCACTACAACCGCGCGCCGATCAACGGCCGCATCGACTTCATCCGCCGGCATCCGGCCCTGGGCGAGAACCTGCACATGGGCGCGATGCACTGGCGCACGCTGTTCGACCTGCCGCCGCATTACCAGGACAGCGTGCATATCGTCCAGAACGAGCGCGCGGTCACGCATTTCGTCGGCGACTACCGCGGCGAGCCGCTGTCCTGCTATGTCGTGCAGATCGGGGCGCGCACGGTCAATGGCATCGACAGCTACTTCCGCGAAGGCGACTCGGTCGCGCGCGGCGAGAAGTTCGGCATGATCCGCATCGGCTCCCAGGTGGACGTGGTCGTCGCCTGGCGCCCGGGGTTCGAGGTGAAGGTGCAGCCCGGGGAGCGCGTGCGGGCCGGCGAGACCATCCTGATCGAGTAGCGGTCCCTGCGTGGCAGCAGGGCGCCCGGTCAGCGGCGCTGGCGGTAGAGCAGGGCGCCAAGCGTGGCCGCCCCGGCCGCGACGATCAGGGCCATCACCCACCAGAAGGAACCCGCTCCCTCGGTGCCCGGCAGCCCGGCGACGTTCATGCCGAAGATGCCCGAGATCAGGGTCATGGGCATGAACACCACGGTGTAGATGGTCAGCACGTAGAGGTTGCGCCCGGTGAACTCGGCCTCGCGCGAGGCCAGTTCCTCGAGCAGGATCTTGGCCCGCTCCTGCTGGTGTTCCGCCTCGTCGATGGCGTAGCCGAGGTCGTCCGCGATGCCGCGCAGCCGCTCGGATTCGTGTTCGGCCAGCCAGGCCGGCGGCCGCGTGGCGAGCTTCTGGATGGCGGCGCGCTGCGGACGGAAATGGCGGCGCAGGTGCGCGCACAGGCGGCGGATGCGGTTCAGCGCCTCGCGCTGTCCGCCCACCTGGTCGCGCAGGACCTCGTCCTCGGCGTGATCCAGATCGTCGTTCAGGCGGCCGATCAGTTCCTCGATCGACTCCACCTGCAGGTCGAGCAGCCGTCCGAGCAGTTCGACGCCGCTGCCCACCCGCAGGCCGGCCCGCACCTCGGAGCGCAGCCGGTCGGTACCGCGCACCGGATGGAAGCGCGCGGTGATCAGCGAGCGGGGCGTGACGTAGGCCCACAGCGTCGCCACCTCGCCGGGATCGACGGCTTCGTTGTACATGAGGTCGTTGATCACCACCAGCAGGCCGTCCTCGACGCTCTCCAGGCGGTGGCGGATTTCCCGGTCCTCCAGGACGGCCCGGGCCGTCGCGGGAACGGTCGACGATTCCGCCAGCCAGCGGCGCACGCCCGCATGGCTCGCATTGAAGTGCAGCCAGACGACGCTGCCCGGGACATCAAGCGCGGCCTGCATGTCCGCCGGCTCGAGCGGCTGCGGCGGGTCGGCCTCGCGGAACGCGAAGCCGCAGATCAGCCCGAAATCCGCCAGCGAGCGGGCGGCCTTCACGGGCGGGGTCTGGGTCCGGGCGTTCATCGTCGTCGGTCGCGCGTGCCGCCCGCGTAGCGGCGGCGCGAACGCGCGGAGCATACCCGAACCGCCGTCGCGGCGACACCGCGGACACCGCGATCCGATCCTGACACGGTTCCGTAACCGCGCGGCCCTACGCTTGCCCGACTGCCGCAGCCGATCCCGTCCCCGGTCCGTCGACGCCGGCCAGCGGGACATCGCGGCAGCCTCGTTCCCAGACAGAGGAGACCCCACGTGAGACCTTTTCCCAGCCTTTCCCTCGCCACGGCGGCGATCGCCGCCGGTCTGTGCCTCGCTGTGCCGGCGGCATCCGCTGCGCCGGCTGCATCCGCCGCGCCCAAGGTGATCCTGATTTCACTCGACGGGGCCCGGCCCGACCTGGTCGAGCGGTACCTGCGCGACGGCACGCTCGACCGTCGCGAGGGCCTTGGCCGCCTGAGGGCGCGCGGCGTGGTCGCGGAGCGCAACATCACCGCCACGCCCTCGGTGACCGCGGTCGCCCACATCGCGATCGCCACCGGCTCGACCGCGGTCCATAACGACATCCCCGCCAACACCTTCCACCCGGTGGGCGCCACGATCGCGACCGGCATCAGCGGTTTCGCCGCGCCGATCGGCGGCTACCAGATCAGCCCGCTGGCCGAAAGCGCCGCGCCCACGGCGGAACCGCTGTGGGTGCAGTTGCGCGCCGCCGGGAAGAAGGTGGTCACCGCGACCTGGCCCGGAAGCGACGGCGCGGACATCCGGATTTCCGGCACCGTCGTTCAGCCAGCCCTGCCGAAGCGCACCGTGGATTACACCGTGCCCTTCGGCGCCTTCGGCGGCCTTGGCGCGCAGGGTCATGTGCTGGACGCCTCGGGCTTCGTCGATGCCGACCCGGCGCTCGCGGCGCAGTTCGCGGCAGCCGGACGGCCGTCGTTCAGCCCGGTTCGGGTCACCGCCGAACCGTTCGAGACCGTGTTCTGCGCGCCGGGCGCAAGCGGCAACTGCGGCGGCGACAGCGCGCAGCGCACGCGGCGCTACGACCTCGCGGCCGCCGCGCTCGACACCACGGACGACGGTGTGGTCAATTACGACATGCTGGCGATCTTCGACGCCAGTTCGCCGGTCGCTGCGGGACCGTTCCCGCCGCCGTCGACCGGCCCGGCCTACGTCCGGCCCGGCGGCCCCTCGGCCCGCTACTTCTTCGAGGGCTCGGGCAACCGCATCGGCACGGCCTTCTTCGTGAGCCACATGTCGCCCGATCTCTCCGCGGTGCGCTTCGCGCGTTACGCGGCGAACTTCATTCCGCGCAACGCGCCGGTGCTCGACGTGGTCGACGACATCAACGCGAACGTCGGCTTCTGGGCGCCGCAGCCGGACTTCCGCATTCCGGAGCGCCTGAGCCCGGGCTTCGAGGCGATTCCCGACGTGGAACTGGAGGCGATGTACCAGGACCAGGTCGCCACTTTCGTCGATTACCAGACCCGGGTCGCGCTGCGCGCCATCGCGCGCAACCCGGACGCCGACCTGGCGATGATCTACATCGAGCAGCCGGACGGCTCCGGCCACCAGTTCACGCTGACCGATCCTCGCCAGGCCACCGATCCGCTGGACGCGCGCACGGTAGGCCGGCCCGGCAGCCCCGCCGGCGCCACCGGGCAGGATCCGGCCAAGCTCGCCCGCTACGACCGCTACCTCAGGTTCGCCTACCAGCGGGCCAACGCCGCGGTCGAGGCGATCATCGACGCGGCCGGAACCGACCGGCGCGGCGAGCCCGCGTCGGATGTCATCGTCGTTTCGGATCACGGAATGGCGCCCTTCCACACCGCCGTCGGGCTTCGCAACCTGCTGTCCGGCGCGAGCGTCGACCTGGACACGATCGCCATCCGCACCAC
>DATMWM010000043.1:0-4208 GCA_035562535.1 Rhodocyclaceae bacterium
TGTCGTCCCCTGTGCGGCGCGCATTCTACATGCACTCGCCGCCCGGCCGCGACAGGAATTTTTCACCGCGCCTCCTGCGCCGCAGCGGCGGGCGCGCGGACGCTTCGCCGCCGCTATGCGTTTGTTGTAGGCGCGGCCGGCGGCGGGAACGTCGCCCGTACGAGCGTTCCCCGCCCGCCGTCGGCGCTGCCGACGGACACCGCGGCGCCGTGCGCGTCCGCGATCTCCTTCACGATGGCAAGCCCCAGGCCGCAGCCGCTCGCCGAAGCCCCGGAGCCCCTGAAGAAGCGCTCGAATACCCGCTCCCGCTCGGCCGCCGGAATGCCCGGCCCGTTGTCCTCGACCTCGAGCAACGCGCGGCCGTCGGCGAGGCCGGTGCGCACGGTGATGCGTCCGCCTTCCGGGGTGTAGGTGATCGCGTTGTCGATCAGGTTGCTCGCCATCTCGCGCAGCATCCAGGCGGAACCGACGACCGGCGCTGCCTCGGTCTCGAAGCCGATGTCGATCTGCTTGGCCAGCGCCCGGTCGAGAGATGGCGCGACGCAGTCGGCGACGATTTCCGCCAGGTCGATTCGCGCCATGTCCTTCACCGGATTCGCCCTGGCATCCGATCGAGCGAGCGCGAGGAGCCGCTCGGAAAGATGCGCGAGCCTGCGCGTTGCATCGAGGAGGTCGAGCACGCGGCCGCGCTGCCCCTGCGACAGGGTCTCGTCGGCCAGCAACTCCAACTGGCCCTGCAGCCCGGTGAGTGGCGTGCGCAATTGATGCGCGGCCTCCGCGAGGAACACGCGCTGGGCGACGCTGGAATCGCGGAGCACCTGCAGCAGGTGGTTGACGGCCAGCGCCAGAGGCAGCAGTTCCGCCGGCAAGCCGGCCGTGGATATCGGGTCGAGCCTATCCGGACGGCGCGCGTCGATGTCGGCGCTGACCCGCAGCAGCGGTCGCAGCCCGCGGCCCACGCCGAGATACACGAAGGCCAGCGCGATGAGCATCAGCAAACCGTTGGAGATCAGCAGCCCCGAAGCGACTTCGATGCCGAGCCTGTGTCGCGCGCGCAGGGTCTGTGCAACGTGGATCGTCACGGTGCCCAGCGGCGTTGCGTGCTCCTGCGAGACGCCGCGGACAGGCTCGCCGCGGTACAGCGCGTCGAAGGTCCCGCCCGGCTCCGCCGAAGCCACCGGCGGTACCGGAAGGTCCCGGTCGCCGCAAAGGTACTCGCCCCTGGGGCCGACGACCAGAAAGAACACGACGTCATCGGGATCGGTGCGCAGGGCCTGCTCGGCCCCCGGGGGAATGTCGCAGCGGATCCCGTCCGGGCCGGTCTCGATATGCGCCGACACGGCGTAGGCGTCGTCGTACAGGGCATGATCGAAGGCGGCGTGGATCGGCCGGTCGGCGGTCAGGAAGTTGACCCATATGTTGATCGCCATCACCGTGCCGAGCGACGCCAGCAGCAGCCAGAGCAGCCGCCGCTTGATGCTGGGCGGCGACTCCTCAGGCGGCGACTTCATCCAGGCGGTAACCGATGCCGCGCACGGTTCGGATGTGCATGCCGCCGGGTTCGAGCTTGCCGCGCAGGCGCGACACCAGGACTTCGATCGCGTTCGGCGTCAGGTCCTGCTTCCAGCCGCCCAGTTTCTGTACCAGCGCCGCCTTGGTGAGCACGTTGGGAACGTTGAGCAGCAGCGCTTCGAGGACGGCCCACTCGCGCGGCGTCACGTCGAGCGTGCGTCCGTTCAACTCGGCGGTGTGCCTGGCCAGATTCAGGCACAGTCCGCCATGGATCAGTTCGGAACTGGCGATCGACTTCGACCGCCTCACCAGCGCACGAATGCGGGCCAGCAGTTCGGCAACGTGGAAGGGCTTGACGAGATAATCGTCGGCGCCCGCATCGAGACCGCTGACGCGCTCGGCAAGCGAATCCCTGGCGGTCAGAATCAGCGCAGGAATCGTGTCGCCCCGCTTGCGAATCCGGCCGAGGAGTTCCAGGCCGTCGGCACCCGGCAGTCCGATATCGACGATCGCCAGATCGAATTGCTCGTGGCGCAGCGCGCTGTCCGCCATCTCCGCCGAGGACACGTGATCCGCCGTATACCCGGCCCGCGACAGGCCCAGGACGATGGTACCGGCGACCAGGCGGTCGTCTTCCACTACAAGCACGCGCATCGATGTACCTCCGCAAGTCTGCGCTTTCCAAGCACCATGGCGAACATACCGTATTCGACTTGCAGTTGACTGACAGCCGTCCCAGGAGTGGGCAGCACCGGCTCCGCGGCCACCCGGCCGTTCCCCAGTCCCGGTGCCCTGCTGTCGGCGCTCCAGCCCGCGCTCTCCCAGATTCTTCGCCGGACCATCTGCGATATTCGGTCGTGGGCATGAAACCTGCATTCGTTTGCTCGAGGCGAAGGCTCAGCAACTGCCGGCGAGCATCCCGCCGCGCTGTTGGCAAGGTCCGGTCGCCAACCCGAAGCAAGCTCGCCAGCCGCTCGCGTGACCGGCTGGCCGGGATGCAAGGTTTCGCATAGCAAGGCTCCGCCCCAGGACCCTGGGCGTTGGAGTTGGTTCGGGCGGACGCTCCCCAGCGTCCGCTCTTTTTTTTGCCGGCATCCGCGGCAGATCCCCAGGTGTGCGCCACCGCGCCGGACCCGGGCCCGCCCCCAGGGCCCGGCCGATTCTTGCTGGTCGCTGACGCTCGCCCCACGAAAGCCCGATGGTGGGTACACAGCCGCAATTTGCTGGATGACAAATACCGGCCGGACATCCCTACGTCATTAGCGACTCGGCGGAAAGTCTGAGCCGTCGGCGCGTCCCGCAGCCCCATGCCGACCGCCTCCCGCAAACGCCGGAGAAGTTGTTCGTGCGAGGCAAGGCACTGGGGTTTACGACCAATTCCCTCCCCCCACCCGAAAGGCGGCCGCGGAAAGCCGGCCGGTTCCGATGAGAGCTGCCAGCGCTGCCCCGGCCGGACCGAAACCTACGTTTGCCGGACGGCTGGAATGGTTTTTGCGCTTTGGGCTCCGCCGGCCGACCGGGCCGCGTTCGATTGTCGGGTCATCCAAGAAACCCAATCGAACGCGGTTGATCGCCGCCGCCAGTGCCGCGGGGTGCAGGCGGCGCGGTCTGGCCGTCCGGTGTTCGCGGCGGCATCGCGAACGCAGAGGCAATCGGTCGCATTTTTTGAGGGGGCCGCCCGCCGTTCGCGGACGGGCGATTTCATTGGGAAAGAGCACTTTTGGGAGTCTTGCCATGACTATAAGGAAGTATGGAGGTCAGGAAGGGCCACCGGAGGCGCGGGGACGGTTCCGAACCCGCGCTCTCTGGTCGGTCGGTCTGCTGGGCGGTCTGGCCAGCCTGGGCGCGACGAGCGCCGAGGCAGCGGTCACCTGTGCGCGCGAACTCACCGCGGACGTGGTGACGATCGACATGCCGATCGTCAACAACCGTCTCGGCGCATCCAACGTGAACGGCATGATGTTCGCGCTGCGCGGCGACGTCGCGGACCGCACGACTGGCAAGGGTGAGGCGCAAGGCGGCGTCCTGACGGCAGGCAACGCCAAGCTGCGCGACGACAAGCGGCCGCGTCCGCTGGTGCTGCGCGTGGCCGCGGGCGACTGCCTGACGGTCAATTTCCAGAACCTGGTCTCCACGGTACCGAACCCGCTGAACGCGCCGCTGGATCGCGACGACATCGGCAACGACCCGAACCCGGCCACCGTCAACGGCGATCCGCAGGTGACGGTCTTCGTCGACGAGCAGGTGGCCGACCGGCGCACCAGCTTCCACGCCAATGGCATGCAACTGCGCGCGCTGGGCGGCATCGCCAACGACGGCTCCTTCGTCGGCAGGAACGCCTCCAGCCTGATGGCGCCAGGCCAGAGCACGATCTACCGGCTGTACGCCGAGAAGGAAGGCGTGTTCCAGATCGTCAGCCACGGTGCGCTGGTCGGTTCGGACGCCAACCAGGGCAACGTCGCCAACGGCCTGTTCGGCCAGATGATCGTCGAGCCCAAGGGCGCACGGATCTACCGCAACACGGTGACCGAGGAGGAACTGCGGCTGGCCACCAAGACGGCGACGGCCACCAGCGCCGCTTGTCCGAAACTGGGCGCCACCGCGCCCGCCCCGCAGACCGGACGGTACTGCCTGACGCTGAACGGCCAGCCGGTGCTGAACTACGAGGCCACGTATCCCAACGCGGCACCGTGGTC
>DATMWM010000044.1:0-2830 GCA_035562535.1 Rhodocyclaceae bacterium
TCCCCGTTCTCGATCGCCCCGGATCCGCGCTACCTCTTCATGAGCGAGCGCCACCGCGAGGCGCTGGCGCACCTGCTCTACGGGATGCGCATCGACGGCGGCTTCGTCCTGCTCACCGGCGAGGTGGGCACCGGCAAGACCACGGTCTGCCGCGGCCTGCTCGAGCAGGTGCCGGAGAACACCGACGTGGCCTTCATCTACAACCCGAAGCTCACCACGGCGGAACTGCTGGCCACGATCTGCCAGGAACTGCACCTGCCGGTGCCGGAGCATCGCATCAGCCAGAAGGCGTACTTCGACCTGCTCAACTTCCACCTGCTCGAGGGCCATGCGCGCGGCCGGCGCACGGTGCTGATCGTCGACGAGGCGCAGAACCTCTCGGACGAGGTGCTCGAACAGGTGCGGCTGCTGACCAACCTGGAGACCCACCAGCGCAAGCTGCTGCAGATCATCCTGCTCGGGCAGCCGGAGCTGCGCGAGCGCTTGGCGCGGCCGGAACTGCGGCAGCTCTCCCAGCGCATCGTCGCCCGCTATCACCTGGAGCCCTTGTCCAGGGCGGAGACCGCGGCCTATATCGGCCATCGGCTGGCGGTGGCCGGGGCGGTGCGCCCGGTGTTCGCGCCGGAGGTGATGGAGCGGGTCTACCGGGCCTCGGGCGGCACGCCGCGGCTGATCAACGTGATCTGCGACCGGGCGCTGCTCGGCGCCTTCGTCGAAGGCAAGACGATGGTCGACCGCAAGGTGCTCGCCAAGGCGGTCCGCGAGGTGTTCGGCGCGCCGCTTCGCCGGCTGTCCGGCCGGACGCTGCGCTGGGCGGCGGCCGCGGTTGCGGCGGTCGCGGCCGGCGCCGGGCTGGTCGTGGCCTACCAGCGCATCGGGGCGGATGTCCCGCGGCCGCCGCCGCCAGTCGCGCCGTCCGCCGCGGAGGCGCCCGGGACGACGCCCCGGCCGGCGGTCCCGCCCGCCACGCCGGGCGACCCGCCCAAGGTCGCCGCCGCGCCCGCTGACTCGCTCGCCTGGCCGGCGGGCAAGGACCACTGGCTGAACGAAGCGCAGGCGGTGCGCGACCTGTTCGAGCTGTGGGGCGTCCAGACCAAGCCGGCGGACGTCGCGTCGGCCTGCCGCGAGGCCGCGCGCCAGGGCCTGCGCTGTGCGCGCGGAACCGGCGATGCCGCTGCGCTGGCAGCCATGAATGCACCGGCGGTCGTCGTGCTGCGCCAGGCCGGCGGCGCGGACTTCCATGCCACGATCAGGCGGCTTTCGGCGAGCGAGGCGGACCTGCTGGTGGCCGGCGAGCCGCGGCGGGTCGCCCGGCAGGCCTTCGAACGCCAGTGGACGGGCGATTACACCGCGCTGTGGCGCGGGCCGGCCGGCGAGGCGCGGGTGCTCAAGCGCGGCAGCCGCGGCGCGGACGTGGTGTGGATCCGCGACCGCCTGGCCCGCGTCGACGGCAAGGCGCTGCCGGTCGACGAGGGCGGGGAGCCGGTGTTCGACGAGACGCTCGACCGGCGGCTGCGCCAGTTCCAGCGGGAGCAGGGGCTCGAAGCCGACGGCGTGGCCGGGCCGGCCACCCTGATGCGGCTCGCCGAGGTCACCGATGCCACGGCGCCGAGGCTGGCGGCGGCCCGGTCCGGCGGGGAGGCGAACTGACGTGTCCTACATCCTGGAAGCGCTGCGGCGCTCGGAAATGCAGCGCCAGCAGGGCCGGGTGCCCGGGCTGAACGAGGCACCGGTTTCGCTCGGCGGGCACGGCACCCCGCGGACCGGCGTGTCGCTGCGCTGGGTGGCGGCCGGCGGGGCGGGACTCGCGGCGCTGGTTGCTGCGGTGCTCGCCTGGTGGCAGCCCTGGCAGAAGGCGGGGCCCGAACCGGTGGTCGCGCGTGCGCCGGCGCAGGCCGCCGTGCCCGCCGAGAGCCCGGCCGCCGGGGCGCCCGGGCAGGCGGCCCCGGCTCCCCAGGTCGCAGCGCGCCCGCCCGAGCCTGTCCCGTCCGAGGCCGCGCGGCCGGCACCGGCCCGGGAGGCCGCAGCGCCGGAGGCCCCGGTTGCACGTCCGCCGTTGCGCGCCGCACCGGCCGAGCCGCCCTCCGCCCGCGCAGCCGCGGTGGCCGGAAAGGCCGCGGAGCCCGCTCCGGCCAGGGCCGTCGCCGCGCCGAAGCCGGCCGCCGAGCCGGCCGCCGGGGTGCCGGCCAGGACGCAGCCGGCACCCGCGGAGCCGGCCGAGGCGCGTGCGCCGGCGCCGCCGCCGAAGCGGGTGCTGCACTACTCCGAGCTTCCTCCCGGGGTCAGGCAGGGCGTACCGAAGTTGGCGATCACCGGATCGTCCTACACCGACGAGCCGGAGTTGCGCATGGCGGTGATCAACGAGCGGGTGGTCAAGGAAGGGGAGGAGGCGGCCCCCGGCGTCGTCCTCGAGTCCATCGGTGCCGACGGCATCGTGCTGAATTACCGGGGATACCGCTTCCGCCCGGCGCCGTGATGCGCAACGGTGGAATACGGCCCTGACGGGCCTATTCCACCCTACGAAATCCCACGAAATCCGACGAGGCCTAGGGTGGGATAGGGCGTGAGCCCGTATCCCACCGTCGAAGGATCGGTTTTCAACCGGCGCCTGGTGGGTGCCCGATCGGTGGAATACGCGCCTGCGGCGCTATTCCACCCTACGCTCCGGTTCGTAGGGTGGGATAGGGCGCAGCCCGTATCCCGCCGTCGGAGGGTCGGTTTTCGACGGCCGTGATCCGCGCCGAAACGGTGGAATACGCCCCTGACGGGGCTATTCCACCCTACGAGGGCGGCGTAGGGTGGGATAGGGCGCAGCCCGTATCCCACCGTC
>DATMWM010000045.1:0-17919 GCA_035562535.1 Rhodocyclaceae bacterium
GGCAAGCCCTCCTCCGGCATCCGCCATCTGCCGCGCACGGTGATGATCGGCGGCGGCATGATGATCGAGGGAGGCGGCGCCATGCTCGGCGGCATCGGCGTGTCCGGCGCGCCGGGCGGGGCGGCGGACGAGGTCTGCGCCAAGGCCGGCATCGCCGCGATCCAGTCCGACCTGGAGTTCTGACTCCAACAGCACAGCCTGCAGGTCGGATCCGCGCCTGCGGCGCTCGATCCGACCTGCAGGACGGCGGCGTTCAGGGCAGGAACGCGGGCTCGGTGAACACCCAGTCGCGGTCCTTCACCGGCTGGTGGCAGCCCCAGCATTCCTGGACGAAACTGGCGTCCTTGCCGTAGGGCTTCTGGTCCTTGCCCAGCCAGCGGGCGAATCCCCAGCCGCCGGTGTCCGGGTACTTCTTCGAGTCCTTGACCATGAACTCGGCGTGGACGAAGTCCCCGGGCACGGTGGCCTGCGCCCACTTGTCCAGGGTCTTGTTCTTCCAGACCAGCTTGGCCAGCACGGCGCCGTCCGGCCAGGGGTTGGTCTTGCCGGCGCGGGCGGCCTCGATCGCCTTGTCGTTGCCGAGGATCACGCGCATGGTGTTGTTGTCCGAGCGCAGCGAGGAGGCGATCAGCCGCCAGTTCTTGTAGCCCTCGGGCAGGGTGATGCCGTTGGGCGCGGGGTCCACGGCCAGGGCGGAAGCGGAAAACAGGGTGGCGGCGATCGCGCCGATCAGACGTTTCATTCGACTTGTCTCCAGGGTACGGTTGAACGCGCATGCGGCCGCTGCATCGGCGGCCCCGAATCGTGAACACGGACGCGGCCGGAATATTCCGCGGGCGGCCGAGGGCCGGATTCTAGCCGGCCTGTGCAATACTTTGTTTTGCCGCCCCGCCGAACCGGCACGCCGGAGCCAGTCCGTATGACATCACCGCATAGCCATGCGAGCCTGCTTGTTCGCCGATGCCGCACCGTGCTTTTCGCCTTGCTTCTGCTGTCGAGCCAGGCGGCTGCGGCGGCGGAACCCTACGTGGCGGCGGCGGCCGACCTGAAGTTCGCGCTGCCCGAGATCGCCGAGGCCTTCGCCCGCGACACCGGACGCAAGCTCAAGCTGAGTTTCGGCTCCTCGGGCAACTTCGCCCGCCAGATTCCCCAGGGCGCCCCCTTCGAACTGTTCTTCTCGGCGGACGAGGAATACGCGCGCCGCCTGGCCGAGCAGGGCCGCACCGAGGGGCCGGGCAAGCCTTACGCCGTCGGGCGGATCGCGGTCTTCGCGGCCAAGGGCTCGCCGGTGAAGGCCGACGGCGAGTTGAGCGACCTCGCGGCGGCGCTGCGGGACGGGCGGCTGAAGCACCTCGCCATCGCCAATCCCGAGCACGCCCCCTACGGCCGGGCGGCGGCCCAGGCGCTGCGGCACGCCGGGCTGTGGGAGCCGCTGCAGGGGAGGCTCGCGCTCGGCGAGAACGCCGCCCAGGCCGCGCAGTTCGCCGCCAGCGGCTCGGCCCAGGCCGGGATCGTTCCGTATTCGCTGGCGCTGGCGCCGGAAATGGGCCGGGCCGGCGCGTTCGCGCTGATCCCGGAGGACTGGCACGCACCGCTGCGCCAGCGGGTCGTCCTGCTCAAGGACGCCGGCGAGACCGCCCGCATGTTCTACGACTACCTCGACCGGCCGGCGGTCGCCGCGATCCTGCGCCGCCACGGTTTCGGCCTGCCCGAGGGGTCGGACCGCTGAGATGGACTGGGAGGCGCTATGGCTGTCGCTGCGGCTGGCGGGTTGGACCACGGCCCTGCTGATCCCGCTGGGCATCCTGCTCGCCCGGGCGATCGCCTGGCGGCGGTTCCGGGGGCGGGCGGCGGTCGAGGCCTTGATCGCCCTGCCGCTGGTGCTGCCGCCGACCGTGCTCGGCTTCTACCTGCTGGTGGCCTTCGGCGCCGCCTCGCCGCTCGGCCGGGCCTTCGAGGCCGTGACGGGAGACGCCCTGGCGTTCTCGTTCGCCGGCCTGCTGCTGGCCTCGCTGGTCTTCAACCTGCCCTTCGCCATCCAGCCGATGCAGCGCGCCTTCGCCGGCATCCCTGCGGACCTGCGCGAGGCGGCCTGGTGTTCGGGGCTCACGCGCTGGGAGACCTTCCGACGCGTCGAACTGCCGCTGGCCTTCCCGGGCGTGCTGGCCGCCGCGGTGCTCACCTTCGCCCACACGCTCGGCGAGTTCGGCGTGGTGCTGATGGTCGGCGGCAATCTGCCCGGGCGCACGCAGACGATCGCGATCGCGATCTACGACCGGGTGCAGGCCTTCGACAACGCGGCCGCGGGCACCATGTCAGCCGCCTTGGTGCTGATCTCCTTCGTCGCCATCGCCCTGATCCACGGGCTGTCGGACCGGCGCGGCGGCCGTGGCTGAGGGCCTGGAACTGCGCGTGCGCCAGCGTGCGCCGATCCCGCTGGACGCGGTCTTCGCCTGCGCGCCCGGCGAACTGCTGGCGCTGCTCGGCCCCTCGGGCAGCGGCAAGACCACGCTGCTGCGCATCGTCGCCGGCCTGGACCGGCCGGCGGATGGACAGGTGCGCTGCGGCGGCGCGCGGTGGTTCGACGCCGCGGCGGGGGTCGACCTGCCGCCCCAGCGGCGGCGGGTGGGGATCGTGTTCCAGCACTACGCGCTGTTTCCGCACCTGTCGGCGCTGGAGAACGTCGTCGCGGCGCTCGGCCACCTGCCGCCGGCCGAGCGCCGGGGCCGCGCGGCGCGCCTGCTCGAATCGATGAACCTCGCCGGCCTGGAGGAGCGCCGGCCCGGGGAACTCTCCGGCGGCCAGCAGCAGCGGGTGGCGGTGGCGCGGGCGCTGGCGCGCGACCCGGCGGTGCTGCTGCTCGACGAGCCGTTCTCCGCGGTCGACCAGGTCACCCGGCGCAAGCTGCAGCGCGAACTGGCGCGGCTGCGCGAGGAGGTGAAGATCCCGATCGTGCTGGTCACCCACGACCTGGACGAGGCGCGCCTGCTCGCCGACCGGATCGTGATCGTCCATCGCGGGGCGACGCTGCAGGCCGGGCCGCCGGACGAGGTGCTGCTGCGCCCGCGCGATGCCGACGTGGCCCGCCTGGTGGATCTGCCGAACGTGTTTTCCGGCACGGTCGGCGGCGCGGGCGCCGGCGGTGGAACGACGCTGCGCTGGCAGGCGACGATGCTGGAGGTGCAGCGCAATCCGGGGTTCGCGCCCGGCGAACGGGTCGACTGGGTGATCCCGTCGCGCTTCGTGATCCTGCACCGCAGGGACCGGCCCTCGCGCGGCGAGCGGGAGAACCCGGTGGACGGCGTATGCGCGCAGTGCCTGGTGCTTGGCGACACGGTGCAGGTGGCGCTGGAGGTCGGCGGCGATGCGGCGCTGTATTTCAACGTCCCGGTGCACGTGGCCAGGCGAAACGGCGTGGAACCCGGCGCCCGGCTGAGGGTCTCTCTGCTCTCCGAGGGCATCCACCTGATGCGCCCGCGAAGCCACCAATGAGGCAACGCACAACCGCCCGAGATAACGAGGAAAAGATGAAGCTCTACGACCTGGAACTGTCCGGCAACGCCTACCGGGTGCGGCTGATGCTGTCGCTGCTCGGGATGAAGGCGGAACTGCAGACCGTGGACCTGACGAAGGGCGAGAACCGGCAGGACTGGTTCCTCAAGCTCAACCCGCGCGGCCAGGTGCCGGTGCTGGACGACGCGGGCACGGTGATCTGGGACTCGCTGGCGATCCTGGTCTACCTGGCGCGCAAGTACGGCGGCGAGCGCTGGCTGCCTGCCGACCCGAAGGGCATGGCCGAGGTGATGCAGTGGCTGGCGGTGATGGAAAACGAGACCCTCTACGGGCTGGGCAGGGCGCGGGTGATCCTGAAGTTCAGGCTGCCGGGTTCGCTGGAAGAGGCGCAGGCGCTGGGCAAACGCGGGCTGGCGGTGCTGGAGCAGCGGCTGTCCGGCCACGACTGGCTGGCGCTGGGGCGCCTGACCATCGCCGACGTCGGCTGTTTCCCCTACGTCGCGCTGGCGCCCGAGGGCGAGGTCTCGCTTGAGCCGTACCCGAACGTGCGGAAATGGATCGAACGCATCAAGAAGCAGCCGGGCTTCCTCGCGATGCCCGGAATCTGAAGACAGCCGAAAGAGAAAAATGACCGAAAAAGCCATCATCCTGTTCGCCCACGGTGCCCGCAATCCGGACTGGGCCAAGCCGCTGGAGGCCATCCGCGACGCCATGATCGCGCGCCAGCCCTCGGCGCGGGTGGAACTCGCCTACCTGGAATTCCTGCCGCCGACCCTGCCGGAGGCGATCGACCGGATCGCCGCCGGCGGGCACAAGGACCTGACCATCGTCCCGATCTTCATGGCGCAGAGCGGCCACACCAAGCGCGACCTGCCGGCGCTGCTGGCGGCTGCCTGGGAGCGGCACCCGGACCTGCGCATCGACCTGGC
This sequence comes from Rhodocyclaceae bacterium, assembly GCA_035562535.1. Lineage (GTDB taxonomy): Bacteria > Pseudomonadota > Gammaproteobacteria > Burkholderiales > Rhodocyclaceae > DATMWM01. The sequence continues at coordinate 4,443 of DATMWM010000045.1, forward strand.
CGCCCCGATCGGCGAGGCGCCGCCGGTGGTGGCCGCGATCGCCGACTACGCGCTGAACGCCAAGCCGGTGGACGCGGCGCCGGCCTGAACGCCACTCGCCCGCCTTCTCGACACATAAGGTCTTGAAAATAGAGGACTGGACTTTATTTGCCGTATATATTAGTATTCGCTAATATTGTAAGGAGGCGGACATGGCAAATCATCGACGTTGGACCGCGCTGCTCGGCGCGTTGTGGATGCCGGCGGTGCTCGCGCAGGGCGCCGAACTGGCCACGGCGACGGTGGAACTGCGCGAGGTGGAACTGACCTACCCGACCGAGGCGGTCGTCGAGGCGGTGAAGCAGGCGACCGTGGCGGCCCAGGTCCAGGGGCGCGTGGTCGAGGTGCGCGCCGATGCCGGCGACCGGGTCAGGCAGGGCGACGTGCTGATGCGCATCGACGAGCGCGAGGCGGCCCAGGCCGCAGCCGGGGCGGACGCCCAGCTTGCCCAGGCCCAGGCCAACCTGACCAACGCCAAGGCGACCTACGAGCGCACCCGCAACCTGCTGGCGCAGAAGTTCGTCAGTCAGGCGGCACTCGACCAGGCCGAGTCGGCCTGGCGCGCCGCGGAGGCCCAGGTACGTTCGGCGGCCGCCGGCAAGGATCAGGCCGGCACGGTAAGGGGCTACACCACGGTCACTTCCCCGCTCACCGGGATCGTCGCCCAGCGGCATGCCGAACTGGGCGAGATGGCCACGCCGGGCAAGGAACTGATCACCGTGTTCGAGCCGGGCGACCTGCGGGTGGTTGCCAGCATACCGCAGTACAAGTTGGCCGAGGTCAAGCACACGCTCAGGGCCAGGGTGGAACTGCCCGAATCCAAGCGCTGGATCGACGCGGCATCGGTGACCGTGCTGCCGACCGCCGATGCGCGCACCCACTCGGTCCGGGTGCGGATCGACCTTCCCGACGACGTCCAGGGCGTGGTGCCGGGCATGTACGCGCGCGCTCACTTCTTCACCGGCAAGGCGCGCAAGCTGGTGGTGCCGGCACAGGCGGTGCTGCGCCGCGGCGAGGTCAGCGCGGTCTACGCCATCGACGAAAAGGGCGGGCTGCAGATGCGCCAGGTGCGCCTGGGCGAGCCGGTGGCCGGCGAAGCTATCGAGGTGCTTGCAGGGCTGTCCGCCGGCGAACGGGTCGCGCTCGACCCGGTTAGAGCCGGCATGCAGCTCGCGCAACGCAACGCCAAACAGTGAGAGAATCTCGCCTCCAACGATAAGACCGAGAATCCGGCCGACGGTCGATTTCTAACGTAGGAGGCGAGAAAGTGGCACATATCGTGGTGATGGGCGCGGGCCTCGGCGGCATGCCGATGGCCTACGAGATGCGCGAGAGCGCACGGGCGCAGGACAAGGTGACGGTCGTGTCCAGCTCGCCGAGGTTCCATTTCGTCCCGTCGAACCCCTGGGTGGCGGTCAACTGGCGCACCCAGGAGGACATCGAGCTGGACATCGGGCCGGCGCTGGCGCGCAAGAAGATCGACTTCATCGCGGCGACGGTGAAGCGGGTGCATGCGGATAAGAACCAGCTCGAACTGGAAGACGGGCGGCTGATCGACTACGACTTCCTGATCATCGCCACCGGCCCGAAGCTGGCGTTCGAGGAGGTCGAAGGGCTGGGCCCGAACGGCCACACCCACTCGATCTGCCACGTCGATCACGCGGTGAAGGCCGGAAAGGACTGGGAGGAATTCTGCAAGAACCCCGGCCCGATCGTGGTCGGCGCGGTCCAGGCCGCCTCGTGCTACGGCCCGGCCTACGAGTTCGCGATGATCATGGACACCGACCTGCGCAGGCGCAAGATCCGCGACAAGGTGCCCATGACCTTCGTCACCGCCGAGCCCTACATCGGCCACCTCGGCCTGGGCGGGGTCGGCGACTCGAAGGGCCTGATGGAATCGGCCATGCGCGACCGGCACATCAAGTGGATCACCAACGCCAAGACCACCAAGGTCGAGGCGGGCAAGATGCACGTCGCCGAGCACGACGAGGACGGCAAGCCGAAGAAGGAGCACGTGCTGCCGTTCAAGTTCTCGATGATGCTGCCGGCCTTCAAGGGCGTGGACGCGGTGTTCGGCATCGAGGGGCTGACCAACCCGCGCGGCTTCATCCTGATCGACGAGCACCAGCGCAACCCGAAGTTCAAGAACATCTTCTCGGTGGGCGTGTGCGTGGCGATCCCGCCGGTGGAAACCACCCCGGTGCCGACCGGCGCGCCCAAGACCGGCTACATGATCGAGTCGATGGTGACCGCCACGGCGCACAACATCCGCGCCATCCTCGACGGCAAGGAGCCGGAGGAAAAAGCCACCTGGAACGCGGTCTGCCTGGCCGACTTCGGCGACTCGGGCGCGGCCTTCGTGGCGCTGCCGCAGATCCCGCCGCGTAACGTGAACTGGTTCTCCGAGGGCAAGTGGGTGCACCTGGCCAAGATCGCCTTCGAGAAGTACTTCATGTCCAAGATGAAGCGCGGCACCTCGGAGCCGGTGTACGAGAAGCTGGTGATGAACGCCCTGGGCATCATGAAGCTGAAGGGCAAGTGAACAGACCCGCAACCGCAAGGACCGCACGCGCGGCCTTGCGGTTTTTCTGGACCTTGAATATCAGGAAACGCTAATACATGGGATTCTCGGGACGCATCGCGGAAACCTTCCAGCGCTCGCCGATGACGCCGCTGATCGCGCTGATCACGCTGCTGCTCGGCCTGTTCGCGGTGCTGGTGACGCCGCGCGAGGAGGAGCCGCAGATCAACGTCACCATGGCGAACGTGTTCGTGCCGTTCCCGGGCGCCTCGGCGCGCGACGTGGAGAACCTGGTGGCGCGGCCGGCCGAGCAGGTGCTCTCGCGCATCTCCGGCATCGAGCACGTGTACTCGGTGTCGCGGCCGGGCATGGCGGTGATCACCGTCCAGTACAAGGTGGGCGAGGATCCGATCCAGGCGCTGGTGCGGCTCTACGACACGATCAACTCGAACAAGGACTACCTGTCGCCGAACCTCGGCGTGGGCGAGCCGATCATCAAGCCCAAGGGCATCGACGACGTGCCGATCGTCACGCTTACCTTCTGGACGCGCGATGCGCAGCGCACCGGCTTCGAGCTGCAGCAGATCGCCCGCGCGGTGGAGATCGAGCTCAAGCGCATCCGCGGCACCCGCGACGTAACCACGGTCGGCGGCCCGGGTCACGTGATCCGCGTGAACATGGATGCCGACCGCATGAACGCGCACGGCGTCACCGCCCAGGACATCGTCGCCGCGCTGCAGGTGTCGAACGCCTCGCAGCCGGCCGGCAGCCTGGTGGCGGAGAACCGCGAGATCCTGGTGCAGACCGGCACCTTCATCGAGACCGCCAACGACGTGAAGAGGCTTGTGGTAGGGGTCACCGAGGGCCGGCCGGTGTTCGTCGAGGATGTGGCGCGGGTCGAGAACGGCCCGGACCAGCCCAGCCAGTACGTGTGGTTCGGCACCGGCCCGGCAACGGCCGTCGGCACGCCGGGCGAGTACCCGGCGGTGACCCTGCAGGTTTCCAAGAAGCCGGGCGAGAACGCCGCCGACGTGGCCGGGGCGGTGATCGAGCGCGCGCACAGCCTCAAGGGCACGGTGATCCCGGAAGGCGTGGAATTCACGGTCACGCGCAACTACGGCGCCACGGCCACCGAGAAGGCGCAGAAGCTGATCGGCAAGCTCGCCTTCGCCACCGCCTTCGTCGTGCTGCTGGTGCTGCTCGCGCTCGGCTGGCGCGAGGCGGTGATCGTGGGCGTGGCGGTGACCCTGACGCTGGCGGCCACCCTGTTCGCCTCCTGGGCCTGGGGCTTCACGCTGAACCGGGTTTCGCTGTTCGCCCTGATCTTCTCGATCGGCATCCTGGTCGACGACGCGATCGTGGTGGTCGAGAACATCCACCGCTGGATGGCCCTGGAGCCGGGCAAGCCGCTGCAGGAGATCATCCCAAAGGCGGTGGACGAGGTCGGCGGGCCGACCATCCTGGCCACCCTGACCGTGATCGCCGCGCTGCTGCCGATGGCCTTCGTCAGCGGGCTGATGGGCCCGTACATGAGCCCGATCCCGATCAACGCCTCGATGGGCATGGCGATCTCGCTTGTGATCGCCTTCGTGATCACCCCCTGGCTGTCGCTCAGGCTGCTGCGCGGCCACGCCGGTCACCCTTCCCCCCTGGCGGGGGAGGGGATGGGGGAGAGGGGCGCGAGCGCCGACCTGCCCTCCTCACCCGCCGCCCCTCTCCCGCCAGGGGAGAGGGGAGCTTCGAGCGCGCAGGGCGCGGAACAGGGTTCGGGCGGGCTCAACCTGAGGCTGCAGCGCTGGTCGCGCGCGGTGATGACGCCGTTCCTGGACGAGCGCACCGGCCAGCGCGCCCGGCGCAGGCTGTGGATCGGCGTGGTCGCCGCGATCCTGGCCTCGGTGTCGCTCGCGGGGTTCAAGTTCGTGGTGCTGAAGATGCTGCCTTTCGACAACAAGAGCGAGTTCCAGGTGGTCGTGGACATGCCGGTCGGCACGCCGCTGGAGCAGACCGCCAAGGTGCTGCGAGAGATCGGCACCCACCTCGGCTCCGTGCCCGAGGTGACCGACTACCAGGTCTATGCCGGCACCGCCAGCCCGATCAACTTCAACGGCCTGGTGCGCCAGTACTACCTGCGCGCCTCGGCCGAACTCGGCGACATCCAGGTCAATCTGCTCGACAAGCAGCACCGGGACCGCAAGAGCCACGAGATCGCCAACGCGTTGCGCGACGCGGTGGCCCGCATCGCTGCCGGCCACGGCGGCAATGCCAAGGTGGTCGAGGTGCCGCCCGGGCCGCCGGTGCTCTCGCCGATCGTCGCCGAGATCTACGGCCCGGACTATCGCGGCCAGCAGGAGGTGGCGAAGCGGGTGCGCGAGAACTTCCACGCCACCGCCGACATCGTCAGCATCGACGACTCGGTGGACGAGGACGCGCCCAAGGTGGTCCTGCGCGTGAACCAGAACAAGGCCGCGCTGCTCGGCGTGGCGCAGAAGGACATCGTCGAGGTGGTGCGGCTCGGCCTGGCGGGCATGGACGTCACGCCGGCGCACACCGGCGAGTCCAAGTACGAGATTCCTGTGCGGGTGACGCTGCCGGCCGAGAAGCAGAGCTCGCTCGACCAGTTGCTCAAGCTGCGCGTGCGCGCCCGCGACGGCCAGATGGTGCAGATCTCCGAGCTGGTCGAGGCACGCTCGACCGCTCGCGAGAAGGTGATCTACCACAAGGACCTGCTGCCGGTGGTCTACGTGGTCGGCGACATGGCTGGCGAACTGGACTCGCCGCTGTATGGGATGTTCGACATCCGCTCCGCCGTGCAGGGCATGCAGCTCGAGCAGGGCGGCAGCCTGCGGGAATTCTTCATCCGCCAGCCGCGCGACCCCTACGCCGGCTATGCGCTCAAGTGGGACGGCGAGTGGCAGGTGACCTACGAGACCTTCCGCGACATGGGGCTAGCCTATGCCGTCGGCCTGATCCTGATCTACCTGCTGGTGGTGGCCCAGTTCCGCAGCTACCTGGTGCCGCTGATCATCATGGCGCCGATCCCGCTCACCCTGATCGGCGTGATGCCCGGCCACGCGCTGCTCGGCGCCCAATTCACCGCCACCTCGATGATCGGCATGATCGCGCTGGCGGGAATCATCGTGCGCAACTCGATCCTGCTGGTCGATTTCATCAACGAGCAGGTGCGCGGCGGCATGGAGTTCGCCGAGGCGGTGATCCAGTCGGCGGCGATCCGCGCCAAGCCGATCGCGCTGACCGGATTGGCGGCGATGCTCGGCGCGCTGTTCATCCTCGACGACCCGATCTTCCAGGGCCTGGCGATCAGCTTGATTTTCGGCGTGTTTGTCTCTACCTTGCTGACGCTCGTGGTGATCCCGGTGCTCTACTACGCGGCAATGCGCAAGCGCATGGCGGCTGTCCCGCAGCCCGCGTAGCATCCGCGGCCATCACCCGGCCCGAACCCAGAACACGAGGTTTTCGCAGCTTTCCATCATCCATCAAGAGGAGCCCCACCATGACTACCGACCGTTTCGTACGCATCTTCGCCGGCACGTTCATCCTGATCTCGCTGCTCCTGGGCGTGCAGGGCAGCCCGCTGTTCCACAACGCGAACTGGCTGTGGTTCACCGCCTTCGTCGGCGCCAACCTGCTGCAGAGCGGCTTCACCCGCTTCTGCCCGCTGGAGATGATCCTGAAGAAGCTGGGCGTCAAGGAAGCCGGCGCCGCTGCCTGACCACCCCTGCCTTCCGGCGGTGCGCCCTGCACCGCCGTCCCGCCTCGCCGGCCCGGGCTCCCGGGCCGTTGCCGAACTTTCCCCGCAGCGCCCTGACCGGCCCGCGCCCCGGCTTCAGTTCTGTTTATCCATGCATCAAAAAGTCGTTGACATTTGTCCAGGACAAACATACAGTGCACTTAACCTGACTAAGTCAGTCGGGTATTGACCGATAGACGAAGGAGACGAACCATGACACTGAACGAACTGATCACCGCCCAGCAACGCGCCGGCATGCTGCCCGAGCAATTCGAAGTGCTCGAATCCTACGTGCCGGGCAGCCGCCTGCACGCGATCATCAACAACCCGAACGACGAGGGGATCGACGAAGGCTGAGCGGCCGCCGGTCGGTTTCACCCGCGGAGGGGGAAGGCGAGAGCCTTCCCCCTCCTGGTTTATTGGGCCCCGAAAAGCCATTGTCCGTTTTGTCTAAGACATTACTTCCGGCGATGGTATTGCCCGGCTGCCGTATCCCGAGACCGGCCGGTCCGGTCCGCGTCTTGCTTGCTTCGGTGCCACGAAGGTGCTTGAGGAGATCGGGTTGCTCAGGGTTCTGGTGGTCGACGAGTCGCGCATGCGGGCGGCGGATATCTGCGCCGGGCTGGCGCTCGCCGGCCACCAGGTGGCGGCCATCCTGCCCTCGGCGCTGGACCTCGCCGACCAGGTGGGCAAGCTGCGTCCGGACGTCATCCTGATCGAGACCGACTCGCCCTCGCGCGACACGCTCGAGCACCTGGGGGTGGTCAACCGGGAGGCGCCGCGGCCGGTGGTGATCTTCGCCCGCGAGTCGGACGCCGACGTGATCCGCGCTGCGGTGCGCGCCGGCGTCTCGGCCTACGTGGTGGACGGGCTGGATCCGCAGCGCATCCAGCCGGTGATCGAGGTGGCGCGCGCCCGCTTCGAGGATTACCAGGCGCTGCGCCGGGAACTGGCCGACGCCACCCAGAAGCTCTCCGAGCGCAAGCTGGTCGAGCGGGCCAAGGGCATACTTATGAAGAGCCGGAACATGGACGAGGACGCCGCCTACAAGGCGCTGCGCCGCCTGGCCATGGACCGCGGCAAGCCGCTCGCCGCCGTGGCGCGCGACGTGGTCGACATGGCGCAACTGCTGCTCTGAATCCCTCCACGGGCGGCCTGTCCTTCCCCCAAGCGGTGCAGCGTTTCCTGATATTGCACCGCAGTAGTGCGGCCCGGAATCTTGCCCCGGCCTGACTTCAGGCCCGTCTCTCAGGCGTCAATTCCTTTTTTCTCAAAAGCTTGCAGCCGGCTCTCGCCTGCCTGGCACGCCGCCTGCTAGAAGATCCTCGACGACCAGGCCAACGGCGGTCTGGTTCGAGAGCGGACAAGGGCGTCCATTCGCGGGGTAATCCTCCTCCACCTCGCGATGGCCGCCCTCTTTTTTTTGGTGCCTCGGCAATGCTGGAGAACTCGACATGGACGAAGCGAAACGTACGGCGGCCGACCGCCGCGGATTCATCAAGGCGGCCGTCGGCCTGGGCGGCGGAGCCGCGCTCATGAGCATGGTTCCTCCCGGCGTGCGCGGCGCGGCCTGGGCCGCCGGCTCGGACGCGCCCGAGAAGAAGGAGGTGAAGATCGGCTTCATCCCGCTCACCGACTGCGCCTCGGTGGTCATGGCCTCGGTGATGAAGTTCGACGAGAAGTACGGCATCAAGATCACGCCGACCAAGGAGGCGTCCTGGGCCGCGGTGCGCGACAAGCTGGTCAATGGCGAGATCGACGCCGCCCACGTCCTCTACGGCCTGATCTACGGCGTGCAGATGGGCATAGGCGGGCCGAAGAAAGACATGGCCAACCTGATGACGTTGAACAACAACGGCCAGGCGATCACGCTGGCCAACAAGCTCAAGGACCAGGGCGTGACAGACGGGGCGGGGCTGAAGAAGCTGATCACCGCCAAGCCCGGCGAATACACCTTCGCCCAGACCTTCCCCACCGGCACCCATGCCATGTGGCTGTACTACTGGCTGGCGGCCCACGACATCAACCCGATGAAGGATGTCAAGACGATCACCGTGCCGCCGCCGCAGATGGTCGCGAACATGCGGGTCGGCAACATGGACGGGTACTGCGTGGGCGAGCCGTGGAACAACCGCGCCATCGTGGACAAGATCGGTTTCACCGCCGTGACCACCCAGGACATCTGGGTCGATCACCCGGAAAAGGTGCTCGGCACCACGGCGGAGTTCGTCGCGAAGTATCCGAACACCGCGCGCGCCATGACCGCGGCGATCCTGGAGGCGGGCCGCTGGATCGACGCCTCGCTCGCCAACCGTCAGAAGACCGCCGAGACCATCGCCCAGAAGGCCTACGTCAACACCGATACCGAGGTCATCCTGGCGCGCATGCTCGGCCGCTACGAGAACGGCCTCGGCAAGCGCTGGGACGACAAGAACGCGATGAAGTTCTACAACGAGGGGGCGGTGAACTTCCCCTACACCTCGGACGGCATGTGGTTCCTCACCCAGCACCGGCGCTGGGGCCTGCTCAAGGAGGACCCGGACTACGCGGCCGTGGCGAAGAAGGTGAACCGCATCGACATCTACAAGCAGGCGGCCGCCGCGGCCGGCGTCGCCCTGCCCAAGTCAGACATGCGCAGCTCGAAGCTGATCGATGGCGTGGTCTGGGACGGCAGGGACCCGAAGAAGTACGCGGGCAGCTTCAAGGTGCAGGCCTGAGGAATCGGTAGTCGGTCGGATCAAGCCGCGCAGCGGCGGATCCGACGCCCCGGCGAAATCAACTCCGACAGGAGACGAAGATGACAGCAGCAGCAATTGCCAACGAGAAGCTCGACGTACCCGCTGCCGCGGTGCCGCGCAAGCTTGCGGCGCCGCGGGTTGCCGCCGCGCCGGCAGCCGAACCCGTGCCCAAACAGCCCCGCGTGCCTCTCGGCCGCCGCCTCGAACCCGTCCTCAAGGCGGTCATTCCACCGGTGCTCGGCATCGCGCTGCTGATCGGCATCTGGCATCTGGCCACCCTCAAGAGCACCAGCCTGCCCGGTCCTGAAAAGGTGTGGGTGGAGGCGGTGCGGCTGTTCTCCGACCCCTTCTACCAGAACGGCCCTAACGACCAGGGCATAGGCTGGAACGTGCTCTCCTCGCTCAGGCGAGTCGCCATCGGCTTCGGCTTCGCGGCGCTGGTGGGTATTCCGCTGGGCTTCCTGATCGGCCGCTTCGTCTTCCTCAACCGCATGGTCGAGCCGATCATCAGCCTGCTGCGCCCGGTCAGCCCGCTGGCCTGGCTGCCGATCGGCCTGCTGGTGTTCCAGAAGGCGGACCCGGCTGCGACCTGGACGATCTTCATCTGCTCGATCTGGCCGATGATCATCAACACCGCGGTGGGCGTGCAGCGGGTGCCCCAGGACTACATGAACGTCGCGCGGGTGCTGGCGCTCTCCGAGTGGAAGATCGTCACCCGCATCCTCTTCCCCGCGGTGCTGCCCTACATGATCACCGGGATACGGCTTTCCATCGGCACCGCCTGGCTGGTGATCGTCGCCGCCGAGATGCTGACCGGCGGCGTGGGCATCGGCTTCTGGGTTTGGGACGAGTGGAACAACCTCAAGGTCGAATCCATCGTCATCGCGATCTTCGTCATCGGCATCGTCGGCCTGCTGCTGGAACAGGCGCTGCTGCTGCTCGCCAGACGCTTCAACTACCAGTAAGCGCACCGGGAAAAGGAGACGGACATGGCAAGGATGGTGCAGATCGAGAAGGTGGGCGTCACCTTCGAGACCAAGAAGGGGCCCTTCGTCGCGCTGCGCGACATCGACCTGACCGTGGAGGAGGGCGAGGTGGTGTCGCTGATCGGGCACTCCGGCTGCGGCAAGTCCACGCTGCTCAACCTGATCGCCGGGCTGAACAAGCCGAGCGAGGGCGTGCTGCTGTGCAACGGCCGCGAGATCGCCGGGCCCGGGCCGGAGCGGGCGGTGGTGTTCCAGAACCACTCGCTACTGCCCTGGCTTACCTGCTTCGACAACGTTTACCTGGCGGTGGAGCGGGTGTTCGGCCGCAAGGAAGGGAAGGACAAGCTGAAGGCGCGCACCAGGGCCGCGCTGGCCATGGTGCACATGAGCCACGCCGAGCAGAAGTATCCCAACGAGATCTCCGGCGGAATGAAGCAGCGGGTCGGCATCGCCCGCGCCTTCGCCATGGAGCCCAGGATCCTGCTCATGGACGAACCCTTCGGCGCGCTGGACGCGCTGACCCGCGCCAGCCTGCAGGACGAGCTGATGGGTGTGATGGAGCAGACCGGCGCCACCGTGGTCATGGTCACCCACGACGTGGACGAGGCGGTGCTGCTGTCCGATCGCATCGTGATGATGACCAATGGGCCGGCGGCGACCATCGGCGAGATCCTCGAGGTGGAACTGCCCTGGCCGCGCGACCGGCTCAAGCTCGCCCACGATCCGAAGTTCGTCGATTACCGCGCCGCGCTGCTGGAGTTCCTCTACCAGAAGCAGCTGAAGAAGGCGGCATGACATGAAGAAGCTCAGGCTGGTGATGGTGGGCAACGGCATGGCGGGTTGCCGCACGCTGGAGGAGTTGCTCAAGCTCGCGCCCGACCTCTACGACATCACGGTGTTCGGCGCCGAGCCCCACGGCAACTACAACCGCATCCTGCTCTCGCCGGTGCTGGCGGGCGAGATGACGCTGCCCGAGATCATGCTCAACGATCTCGACTGGTACCGCGACCACGGCATCAGGCTTCACGCGGGAAAGAAGGTCACCCGCATCGACCGCGTCGCGCGGCGCGTGGTCGCCGAGGACGGCACGACAGCCGAATACGACCGGCTGCTGATCGCCACCGGTTCCAACCCCTTCATCCTGCCGGTGCCGGGCAAGGACCTGCCGGGGGTGATCGGCTACCGCGACATCGCCGACACCCAGGCGATGATAGACGCCGCCGCGAACCACAAGCATGCCGTGGTGATCGGCGGCGGGCTGCTCGGCCTGGAGGCGGCGAACGGCCTGAGGCTGCGCGGCATGGAGGTCACGGTGGTGCATCTCATGCCCTGGCTGATGGAGCGCCAATTGGACAAGACCGCCGCCGGCATGCTCCAGGCCTCGCTGGAGGCGAAGGGGTTGAAGTTCCTGCTGGAGAAGCAGACGGCCGAACTGGTCGCCGGTGAATCGGGCCGGGTATGCGCCGTCAGGTTCAAGGACGGCGAGAGCGTGCCCGCCGACCTGGTGGTCATGGCCGCCGGCATCCGTCCCAACACGGGGCTCGCCGAAGCCGCAGGGCTGCACTGCAACCGCGGCATCGTGGTGAACGACACGCTCCAGACCTACGACCCGCGCATCTACGCCGTCGGCGAGTGCGCGGCCCACCGTGGCATCGCCTACGGCCTGGTGGCGCCGCTGTTCGAGCAGGCCAAGGTGTGCGCCAACCACCTGGCGCAGATGGGCATAGGCCGCTACAGCGGGTCGGTGACCTCCACAAAGCTCAAGGTCACCGGCGTCGACCTCTTCTCCGCCGGCGACTTCATGGGCGGCGGGGGCGCCGACGAGATCGTCCTCTCCGACCGCCTCGGCGGCGTGTACAAGAAGCTGGTGCTCAAGGACGAGCGCCTGGTAGGCGCGGTGCTCTACGGCGATACGGTGGACGGCGCCTGGTACTTCCAGCTGATGAAGGACGGCCAGGACGTCGCCGCGATGCGCGACCACCTGATGTTCGGCAGTTCCTTCGCCGCGAGCCACCTGGGCGACGCCGGCCACAAGGGCCAGAGCCACGCCGCGGCCCTGCCGGACACGGCCGAGATCTGCGGCTGCAACGGCGTGTGCAAGGGCACGATCGTCAAGGCGATCAAGGAACAGGGCCTGTTCACCTTGGAGGAGGTGCGCAAGCACACCAAGGCCTCGTCCTCCTGCGGCTCCTGCACTGGGCTGGTGGAACAGATCCTCGCCTCGACCGTGGGCGGGGCCTACCAGCCGGCGGACAGCAAGACCAAGCCGATGTGCGGCTGCACCGACCGCACCCACGAGGAAGTGCGCGCCGCGATCCGCGAACACAGGTTGCTGACCATTCCCGAGGCCATGCGCCTGATGGAATGGCGCACGCCGAACGGCTGCGCCTCGTGCCGGCCGGCGCTCAACTACTACCTGATCTCCACCTGGCCGCACGAGGCGCAGGACGACCCGCAGTCGCGCTACATCAACGAGCGGGCGCATGCCAACATCCAGAAAGACGGCACGTTCTCGGTGGTGCCGCGCATGTGGGGCGGCATCACCAATCCCTCGGAGCTGCGGCGCATCGCCGACGTCGCCGAGAAGTACCAGGTGCCGATGGTCAAGGTCACCGGCGGCCAGCGGATCGACCTGCTGGGGGTGAAGAAGGCGGACCTGCCGGCGATGTGGGCCGACCTGGGCATGCCCTCGGGCCATGCCTACGGCAAGTCGATCCGCACGGTCAAGACCTGCGTCGGATCGGAGTTCTGCCGCTTCGGCACGCAGAACTCGACGCAGATGGGGATCGATCTGGAGAAGATGCTGTACGGCATGTGGTCGCCCCACAAGGTCAAGCTTGCCGTGTCCGGCTGCCCGCGCAACTGCGCCGAGGCCGGCATCAAGGATGTGGGCGTCATCGGCGTCGATTCCGGCTGGGAGATCTACGTCGCCGGCAACGGCGGCATCAAGACCGAGGTCGCCCAGTTCCTGTGCAAGCTGGCGAGCGCCGAGGAGGTCAAGGAGGTGACCGGCGCCTTCCTCCAGCTCTACCGCGAGGAGGCGCGCTACCTCGACCGCACGGTGCACTGGGTGCAGCGGGTGGGGCTGGACTACGTGAAGGAAAAGGTGGTGGACGACGCGGCGAACCGCAAGGCGCTGCACCAGCGGCTGCTGTTCGCCCTGCAGGACTACAGCGACCCGTGGCTGGAGCGCGCCCAAGGCGCGCAGCGCCACGAGTTCGCGCCGATCCGTTTCATGGACAAGGACGAGGTGAAGCGTGGTGAGCGAATGGATCAGGGTGTGCCGGCTTGAGGAGATCCCGCAGCTCGGCGCGCGGGTGGTGAAAACCGGCGGCGCCGACATCGCGGTGTTCCGCACGGCCGACGACGCGGTCTTCGCGGTCGAGGACAAGTGCCCGCACAAGGGCGGTCCGCTTTCCCAGGGCATCGTGTTCGGCCATCAGGT